>JBOEFZ010000012.1:0-12826 GCA_050633165.1 Alphaproteobacteria bacterium
TTATCCGGTGGATGATGATATGTCGTTGATGATGATTAAAAAGCTTTAATGCGCGGATGCACCATCGCCGTCATATTGCGTGAATGAGAAATGCGGGAAATTGGATTGTGATTTTGCGTGCTCGATCGTCATGTTGACGACTTGACCGTTGGCATCAAGGTCGATGTAAATATTTTCATTTACTTCTTTGGTTTCTGCAATTTCGGTTTGTGCGAATTCCAAAAGGGCGGTGTCGGTATCGCTGAAATATTTAACGTTCATTGTACTGTTCCTTTAAAGCGTCGATCAAAAAATGCGTTATGAATGGTTTCGTTGTCTTCCAATGTTATGATGCGTAAGTATTTGTTTTCACTTTCTATATATTTCCACTTTCTTATTCTACCATCTTTTTGCAATTCTGTGTGATCCGGATTGTTGATGGTTTTGATAATCCACTCGTCTTTTATCGCTTTTCGGTCAGCGCGTTCGCGCGTGTGTTTGAAATATTGTGTGGATTTCATGGTTTGACGCTATCAAAGATGTGGAATACTCACAAGGCACAACTTCTTTTTTGACTCTGGCGCAAAATATGCTAAACCCTACTCACGTTACGTTTTTGGCTGTTTTTAGGAGAACATATTCATGTCCAAATGGGTGTATAGTTTCGGTGCGGAGAATAATGAGGGGGATGCTACTATGCGGAACCTTTTGGGTGGTAAGGGTTCTAACCTTGCGGAGATGGCGAGCCTTGGGCTTCCTGTGCCTCCCGGGTTTACGATTACGACGGATCTTTGTACGGCCTATTACGATAATGATAAATCCTATCCGGATGAATTGAAGGCGCAGGTTGAGGCGGCGCTTGCGGGCGTTGAATCGCAGATTGATGCCAAATTTGGAAGTTCCGAGAATCCTTTGCTGTTGTCTGTGCGTTCGGGTGCGCGGGTTTCTATGCCGGGGATGATGGATACGGTGCTTAACCTTGGTTTGAATGATGACACGGTTGAAGGGCTTGCGGCGCAATCGGGGGATGAGCGGTTTGCGTATGATTCGTATCGCCGGTTTATCCAGATGTATGGCGATGTTGTTTTGGGCGTGGATCATCATGAGTTTGAAGATGTGATAGAGCGTTACAAGCGCGATGAAAATTTGAAGCAGGATACGGACATTACCGCGACAGGGTGGAAAGAGATTGTTGGCGAGTATAAGGCGTTGGTTGAGCGTGAGCTTGGCCGACCGTTCCCAACCGATCCTCATGAGCAATTATGGGGCGCGATTGGCGCGGTGTTTGATAGCTGGATGGTGCCGCGCGCGATTACCTATCGCCGTATTCATGAGATTCCCGGTGATTGGGGGACAGCGGTTAATGTGCAGTCCATGGTTTTCGGGAATATGGGCGAAGATTGTGCGACGGGTGTTGCCTTTACGCGTGACCCATCAACGGGCGAGAATTACTTTTATGGTGAGTATCTGATTAACGCGCAGGGCGAGGACGTGGTTGCGGGGATTCGCACGCCGCAATCCCTGACCAAATACGGGCGTGAGCGCGAGGGTAGTGACATGCCATCGATGGAAGAGAGCATGCCAGCAGTGTTTAAGCAGCTAGACGATACGCGTCATAAGCTCGAGAAGCATTATCGCGATATTCAGGATCTCGAATTTACGGTGCAAAAGGATAAATTATTCATGCTGCAAACCCGTAGCGGGAAGCGGACGGCGAAGGCGGCGCTTAAGATTGCTGTGGATATGGTTGAGGAAGGGTTGATTACCCAAGAAGAAGCGTTGCTTCGTGTTGATCCGCAGAGCCTTGATCAATTGTTGCACCCCACCCTTGACCCGAATGGGGCGAAGGATATTTTGACGAAGGGATTGCCGGCCTCCCCCGGTGCGGCGTCCGGTAAGGTTGTGTTTAGTTCCGAAGATGCGGAAACGCAGGCCAATGCGGGAGAGACGGTGATTTTGTGCCGGCAGGAAACCTCGCCCGAGGATATTACGGGTATGCATGCTTCGCAGGGGATTTTGACCTCTCGCGGTGGGATGACATCGCATGCCGCCGTGGTTGCGCGCGGGATGGGGACATGTTGTGTCGCCGGTGCGGGTGAGTTGCATATTGATTCTAAATCCAAGATTATCCGTGTGGGCGAGCGTGAAATTCGTGAAGGCGATATTTTGACGCTGGATGGATCGACCGGTGAGGTGATGTTTGGCGCGGTTGATACGATTAAGCCTGAATTGTCGGGTGATTTTGGTGTGCTTATGGGGTGGGCGGATGAACGCCGCCGGATGAAGGTGCGCACGAATGCGGAAACGCCGCTGGATGCGAATACTGCCGTTGAATTTGGTGCGGAGGGGATTGGCCTTTGCCGGACAGAGCATATGTTCTTTGATGCGGATCGTATCCAAAATGTGCGCGAGATGATTTTTGCGCGCAATGAGGCGGATCGCCGTGCGGCGCTTGATAAGCTCCTTCCGGCGCAGCGTTCGGATTTTGCCGCGTTGTTCGGGATTATGAAGGGGTTGCCGGTGACGGTGCGTTTGCTTGATCCGCCATTGCATGAGTTTTTGCCGCATTCTGCCGAGGATATTGATGCTTTTGCTGCTGCGGCGGGGATTGATGGCACGGTTGTGCGTCGCCGTCTTGAGGATTTGCACGAGACGAATCCGATGCTTGGGCATCGTGGATGTCGCCTTGGCATTACTTACCCCGAGATTTACGAGATGCAGGCGCGGGCGATTATTGAAGGTGCGCTTGAAGTGGACGGGGACGTCGTTCCCGAGATTATGATTCCGCTTGTTGGTGATGTTAAGGAGCTTGAAATACTGCGGGGTAAGGTTGAGGCTGTGGCGGCGCAGGTTTTGGAAGAGAAGGGTGTTAGCCTTGATTACATTGTCGGTACGATGATTGAGCTTCCGCGTGCGGCGTTGACGGCGGATGAAATCGCTAAATCCGCGCAGTTCTTTAGCTTTGGTACGAATGATTTGACGCAAACTTGTTTGGGGATGAGCCGTGATGACGCGGCGAATTTCCTTCCGGCCTATGTCGGGCAGGGGATTTATGAGCGTGACCCGTTTGCGAGCCTTGATGTGGATGGTGTTGGTCGTTTGGTTGAGGTTGCCGTGCATGGCGGCCGCGCGACGCGCCCTGATATCAAGCTTGGGATTTGCGGCGAGCATGGCGGCGATCCGGCCTCGATTGCGTTTTGTGAGAAGGTTGGATTGGATTATGTGTCCTGTTCTCCTTACCGCGTGCCGATCGCAAGATTGGCGGCGGCACAGGCGGCGATTCGTGAGGAAGAGGCCGCTAACGCGGGAAAGCCTGAAGCCGTTGTTAAGGCGGCTTAAACTAAAAGACTTGCAATTTGTCATAATTTCTTGTATTTTCCTTTTTAATTAATTTTTGTTTTTAGGAGAATTTGAGTTATGAGTTATTTTATTGCTGTTGTTAATAAAGGCGGTGAATTGGTGGCTGAATTTGGTCCGCCGTCTTATTCTTATACAAGCGCTGATTCTGAAAGCGTTTTTGGCACGAATTTATATAATGAAGAATTGCTTAGACAAAGAATTAAAAATTTAGGCAAATGTCTTCGTGAAAAAGGTTTGTCGCAACGCCCTATGACCCTAGCTGTAAAAGCGCTAATGTATTTAAAAGAAGCGCAAAGAAGAGTCGCTTCTGGTGCATGCTCTTTAGATGATTTTGGACATCAGTCACAACATGCTGATCCTTTGAAGGGAAATCCGGATATGGCCGACGCAGCAATTGCTGTGCTTGATGTTTTTAGGAGGCCGCAATTGGGGGAGTTAGCTCTGAAAGCTAATGTCGCGGCTGGTGCAATAGATGCGAAATCTGTTGCAGGTATGTTAACGATGATTAAGTGTTCACGCCCTCAATATTTAGAGTTTCCGCGCCCACTTCCTGGTTCGACTAAATTTTAACCAATGCTATCGCGATATCTTTGCATGAAGAGCGGGTTTCTACGATGTCATCCTGCGGCTTGACCGCAGGATCTGCTTGCTCATCGTGAGATCCTGCGGTCGAGCCGCAGGATGACGGTGGGGGGGAAGAGATTGTTTTTAGGTGCTTTTTGCCGAGGCCGCGGTAGTGCATGCGGGCGGTTAGTTCTTGGCCGATGTAGCAGCCTTTGTCGTAGTCGATGGCGTTTATTGTGTCCATGTTGGCTTCGGCAAGGGTGGATTTTTCGATGATTAAATCGCGGCTGCCGTCGGGGATGGTTAGGGTTATGCGGTGGTAGTCCCATTCTTCGAAGGGGCGTTCGGGTAGGTTTGGTTTTTCGAAGGTGCGGTGGCCCATTTTAGAATGTCTAGAATCTTGGAATGTTGGAATCTTGGAATGTTGCTTTTCTAAGATTCCAGCATTCCAATCTTCTAAAATTCCATAGACCGTATTCTCTTCCTCAACCGCAATCTCCACATCTGCTCGCAAACGGTACATGGATAGGCGGCGGTGGAGGTCGATGGCGCGGGTGCCGCCTTCGCAATCGAGCCAGATTTCGTTCCCGTGTTCGATTACGAAAAAATCATGCAGGAATTTGCCTTGCGGGGTGAGGAGGCAGGCGTAGAGGGTGTTATCGGCGGATAGCTTTTCGATATCGTTAGTGATGAGCCCTTGGAGGAAGGATTTTCGGTCTTTGCCGTTGATTTTTATCAGGCCTCTATTTTTTAGTGTGACGAAGAATGTGCTCATGCTTTTTTTAACCACGAATGGACGCGAATGAACACGAATTTATGAAGAAAATATTGGTGTTTATTGGTGTTTATTCGTGGTTAATTATTTTCATGAAAATTTTGTTTATTACATCGTCGCGGATTGGGGATGCGGTTTTGTCGTCTGGTTTATTGGCTCATATTGAGGCGAGCTATCCGCAGGCGCGGGTTACGATTGCGTGTGGGCCGTTGGTGCAGAGTTTGTTTGAGGGGTATCCGCTTCTTGATCGTGTTATTCCGCTTAAGAAGGAGCGGCGGAATGGGCATTGGGTTAAGCTTTGGCAAGGCGTGATCGGGACGCGGTGGGATATTGTGATTGATTTGCGGGATTCGGCGGTGTCGCGGCTTATTTGGGGGCGGGAGAAGCATATTTTCTCGCGGCGGATTGATAAGCAGCAGCATAAGGCGAAGCAATGCGCGGATGTTATGGGGCTGGCGGATGTTCCCGCGCCGAAATTGTGGTTTGCGGATGCGCAGGTTGAGAAGGCGCGGGCGATTATTCCTGATGGTGCGCCAGTGTTGGGCGTTGGTCCTACGGCGAATTGGATTGGGAAGACTTGGCCGGTGGAGCGGTTTATTGAGGTGATGCGGTATATGCTGGATACGCATATGAAGGGCGCGCGGGTGGCGGTTTTTGGCGCGCCGGGGGAGGAGGCGGATGCTTATACGCTTTACAACGCCTTGCCCGAAGATCGCTGTATTGATTGTATTGCCAAGGGATCGCCCGGTGAGGCGGCGGCGATGATTGCGCGGATGGATTTTTATATCGGCAATGATTCGGGGTTGATGCATTGCGCGGCGGCGGCGGGTGTTAAGACGCTGGGGCTGTTCGGGCCGAGCTATGATTTGATTTATGCGCCGTATGGGCAGGATTTTATTCGCACGCCTGAGAGTTTTGACGAGCTGATTGATTTTGAGGGGTATGATGCGGCGAGCTTGGATCGCTCGCTCATGACATCATTGAGTGTTGAGGCGGTGAAGGCGAAGTTGGATGATATGTTTAAGCCTTAAGCTTATTCATTCAAATCGCCAAAATCGTTATCGTCGTAGCCGGCTTCTAATCCCATTGCTTCTTTGCCCAGGTATTTTTCACGGTATTTGACGTGGTTGCTGTAGTAGCTATGGCTCGCGCGTTCCAAGGTTGCTTTGTTCAATGTAATCGTGCGTTCCCAGCCATTATTTTCCATGCAGGATTGGAAATTATCGGCGGCGGCGTGATTGTCGAGGAGGTTTGTGTCCTTTTGCGCAGCGGGCATGAGCGGGTGTGTTGGCTCTGGCTGCGGGATTTTGATTTCGCCGAGGCGGACGAGTTCTTTTAGCTCCGTCATGCAATGGGCGATGTCGCGGTTTAGGATGCTTTGTGCGCTTGCACCGCGAATATGCGCGGCTTCGGAGGCGCTGACGCGTTGCCAGTAATCGGGTGCATCCGTTTTTGGCATGGCGTTACAGGCGGAAAGGATTGTGAGGGTCGAGAGGAGGGCGAATTTGTTCATAGAATTAGGGTAACAAGCTTCGATAGTGTGCTCAATCTTTTTTAGTGTTATCCCTTTGCTCCATCCACCATGTTTCGAAAACGGTGCCGTAGAGTGGGGTTTCTTTCGGGTGTTTGAGGGCCTTGTTATGCGCGATGTAATCCTCGCCCTTATGGAAGAGGGGGATCATGTAGTGTCCTTTGAGGAGCTCTGCGTCGAGTTTTTGCATGGTTTGAACGAGGGATTCGCGGGTTGTGGTATTGGCAACGGCGGCGGCGAGGGCGTCAATTTGCGGGTCGCAGATTCCGGCGTAGTTAAAACGGCCTTTTTGTTCGGCGGCTTCGCAGCCCCAATATAAGGTTTGCTCGGTGCCGGGGGAGAGAGAGCTTTGCCAATGGTGGAGGACGAGGTCGTAATCGTAGCCTTGGATACGGCGGAGGAAATCGGCGCTATCGGTTATGCGGATGGACATAGTGATGCCGAGGCGGTTTAGGGATTGTTTGAAATTAAGGGCGATTTTTTCGTCTTCGGGGTTTTTGATGAGGAGCGCGAAGGTTAGCGGTGCGCCGTCTTTGGTCTGTTTTCCGTTTGTGACGGTATAGCCCGCGTCTTTGAGCAGGGCGGAGGCTTTTCGCATGTTGGTGCGGATGTTGCGCGGCTGCGTGGGGGCTGTGCCCGCTTCGAATTCGGAATTGGGGAAGTAGGAATTTATGAGTTGTTTTTGGTTGTTGAAGAGGAGTTGGTTGATTTTGTGGCGGTCGAGCAGGAGGGAGAGGGATTCGCGCACGCGGATATCGTCAAAAGGCGCGCGGCGGGTGTTGTAGATGAAGCCGCGCGTGCGTTCGGGGCGGCTGTGGGGGAGGGCTTTTTTGATGATTGTACCGTTTTGAATGGCGGGGAAGTCGTAATTTTGTGACCATTTGGCGATGTCGTTTTCGCGGCGGTAATCTTGTTCTGCGGCGGCGAAGGCTTCGAGGGCTACGCCGTCGTCGCGGTAATAATCATAGGTGATTTGGTCGAAATTATGGTGGCCTTTGTTGGTTAAAAAATCGGCTGCCCAATAGTCTTTAACGCGTTCATATGTAATGGATCTTCCTGCGTCGATTGATTTAATACGATACGGACCGTTTGCATTTGTTGCGTCGAGGGTTGTGCTGTCGAATGTTTTGTCTTGCCAGTAGGATTTGGATAGTACGGGCATCATGGCGAGGATGAGGGCGGTTTCGCGGTCATGGCCTTCGTCGAAGGTGAATGTGATGCTGTTGTCTTTGATTTTTGTGGTGTCGACGAGGCGGTAGACGCGGCGCATGTTGGGGCGGCCGGATTCTTTTAGGGTTTTGTAGGAGAAGAGGACATCGGCGGCGGTGATGGGCGTGCTATCGTGGAAACGCGCGGCAGGGTTGAGGTGGAAGGTGATGGCGGAGCGGTCATCGGGCATTTCGTAGCTCTGCGCGATGAGGGGGTACATGGTGAAAGGCTCATCCCATACACGTGCCATCAGGCGGTCATAGATGAGGTTTAGGCCTTGGGCGGCTTTGCCCTTGATGGAGAAGGGGTTGATGGTGTCGAATGTGCCGATGGCGGCGATTGTGACATTGCCGCCCTTTGGTGCGTTTGGGTTTGTGTAGGTGAGGTGCGTGTTGGTGGGGGCGTATTTCGGCGCTCCGTGCATGGATATGCCGAATTGAGGAGTGGGGGATTCGGCGAGGGTTGGGGAGGTTAGGAAGCAGAGGAGGAGGAAAAATCTAAGCATGGTTAAATTTTAACCACAGATGAACACGGATGAACACCGATAAAAAAGTACGTCATTGCGAGGAGCACGAAGCAAATACGATGCATTTGTTCGTTTTATAGAACAAACAACGCCTTTGGCGTTGCTTTGTGCGACGCGGCAATCCATTTCCTGTCGTAAGCGTTGGGAGATGGATTGCTTCACTTCGTTCGCAATGACGACTTATAGGTTCTTTAAGCCGCCAATTCAGCCAGATTCACCAAAGGCCTTGGGCCAATGTGGGAGATTACTTCGGCGGCGGCTAGGGCGCCGAGGCGGCCTGCTTCTTCTAAGGATTGTCCATCGGTGAAGCCGAAGAGGAATCCGGCGGCGAATTGGTCGCCTGCGCCTGTTGTGTCGATGACCTCTTTGACGGGGGCGGCTTCGATGATGTGTTCTTTATCTCCGGCGACGATGACCGCGCCCTTTTCACCGCGTGTGAGGGCGGCGATTTCTACATGCTTGCTGATGGCGGATTTTGCGTCGTCGAAATTTTGTTGCATGTAGAGGGATTTGATCTCTTCTTCGTTCGCAAACAGGATATCGACATGGTTTTCGACGAGGCGTAGGAAATCGGAGCGGTGACGATCGACGCAGAACGGGTCGGAGAGGGATAGGGCAACGCGGTGACCGTTTGCGTGGGCGGCTTCGGCGGCGGCGATGAAGGCTTCTTTTGCTTGGTCACGGTCGAAGAGATACCCTTCGAGATAGGTGATTTGCGCTTGGGCGATTAAATCTGTGTCGATGTCATTGGGGCTTAGCTCTACGCTTGCGCCCAAAAATGTGTTCATGGTGCGTTGTGCGTCGGGCGTTACAAGGATAAGGCAACGCCCGGTTTTCGCGCCCATAATCAGGGGCTGGGTGTTGTAGATTACGCCTTGGGATTTTATGTCGTTGGCGTAGGTTTTGCCAAGCTCGTCATCCGCGACTTTGCCGATGAAGCCACCTTTTCCACCAAAGGAGGCAAAGCCCGCCATTGTGTTGGCAGCGGATCCGCCGGAGGTTTCTGTGTTCTCAATCATATCGGCGTAAAGCTCAACCGCGCGGGGTTCTTCGATGAGGGTCATTGCACCCTTTTCCATGCCGTGTTTTTCATGTTGATCGGCGATGAATTCTTCGGAGGTTTTTGCGATGACATCGACGAGGGCGTTTCCGACGGCGACGACTCCAAGGGCTGGCTGTGACATTTTATTTGCTTTCTTTTATTTGATTTTCATTATTACGTGATATTTATAATGCACAGATGGATTGCATGGACAAGCCATGCAATGACGGAATTTGATATGGCTAAGAAGAAAGTTACGAAAGAGGATTTGGTTTTATGTGCGCTTGCGCTGTCGGAGCAGCTTGGCTGGGCGCATGTGCGGATGCGAGATGTTGCGGAGGAGGCGGGGGTATCGCTATCCGAGCTGCGGGAGTATTTTGATGATAAGTTTGATGTGTTGGCGGCATTCGGGCGTATGATTGATCGGCGCGTTTTGGAGAATGTCGAGGAGGATTTTGAGAGCTCGGCGCGGGAGAGGCTCTTTGATATTTTGATGGATCGGTATGAGATTTTGAATGAATATCGCCCCGCGATCCTCTCGGTTTTGCAGAGTTTTAAGTATGATCCGAAGCAGGCTTTGTTGTCGTGCCCCTACCTTTGTAAATCCATGAATTGGATGTTGGAGGCGGCGGGGATTGATACCGGCGGGATTAAGGGTGCGGTTAAGGTCGCGGGGTTGAGCGGGGTTTATCTTAAGACGTTAAAGGTCTGGGCAGAGGATGAAAGCGCGGATTTAGCGCGGGTTATGGCGGCGCTGGATAAGGATTTGGGGCGTGTTGAGAGCGCGGCAAGCTCGTTTGGGTTTTAAGCTGATGATAAAAAGCACGTCATTGCGAGCGTAGCGAAGCAATCCATCACCAAAACTAACCGATAGCACCAGAGATGGATTGCCGCGTCGGCTTCGCCTCCTCGCAATGACGAAAAGAGAGGTTAAACCTCAACCGCGTCATCTAATTGATCGAGCATTTCTTCGATTTCGGCGAGGTAGGGGAGGGATTTTTGGCCGCCGGCGCGGGTGCAGGTGATTGTGCCGGCGATGGAGGCGCACTTCATGGCGTCGGGTAGGGGCATTCCCTCATGCAGGCAAGCGGTGAGCGTACCGCAATAGGCGTCTTCGGCGCCGCTATGATCTGCGACTTCCTCAAGTGGTATTGCGCCGATGGAGTAGTCTTTGCCTTCATATGCGCTGGCGACTGCGCCGTTTTTGCCTTCGGTCACGATGCAGGTGAGTTTGCCGAGTTGTGCGAGGGCTTGGGCGAGTTTGCTGGCGTTGCCTTTGATCGGTATGTTTAATTGTTCGGCGAGTTTGTTGGCTTCGATGCTGTTGACGACTAGATAATCGAGGTTTTCCAGCATTTGTGGCGACAGATCGAGGGTGGGGGAGAGGTTGAGTACGGTTGTAACCCCTTGGGCCTTTGCGCGTTCGAGGAGGGTGGTGTTCTCGGTGGCGGATAATTCGGTTTGGAGGAGAAGGTAGGAGTCTTCGTTTAATATTTCATCGGGGACTTGGTCGGCGGCGGCTTCGGCGTTTGCGCCACGGCTTTTGATGATTTTGATTTCATTGCCGGGAAGTTTGCACAAAATATCGAGGCCGGTGTGGAGGTCTTCGCTGCGGGCTACGCCGGAGGTCATGACGCCGTCGCGGCGGATTTTTTCTAAAATGCGTTTGGAGAAATCATCGTCGCCTGTTTTTCCGACAAGGGCGACCTTTGCCCCTGTGCGGGCGGCGGCGAGGGCTTGGTTCGCGCCTTTTCCCCCTGCGTTGAGGCGGTAATCATCGTTGAAGACGGGCGAGGGGCCGTCCGGCATTTGCGGCAGGTTCATATGTTGTTCCATGGATACAGGCCCGAATACGATGATCATCAATTTCTCCCCAATTTGACCAATGTCATTTTTCATTGTCGCATAAATTCGTTAAAATCTGAACCGTTGATATGATTTATGATAAAATCCATATTGTGTTGCCTGCGTGAGTGCCTTAATAGAATGAGGGAATATGTTCGATTATCAGTCACATTTTGAAGATTGCATTACGGGTATCAAGGCCGAGGGGCGGTATCGGAGCTTTGCGAATTTGGAGCGGATCGCGGGGCGTTTCCCAAAGGCGATGTATCGCCCCGAAGGTGGGGGCGAGGCGCGTGAGATCACGATTTGGTGTTCTAATGATTATTTAGGGATGGGGCAGCATCCGGTGGTTGTGAATGCAGCGCGTGAGGCGCTTGAGAATTCCGGTGCGGGTGCGGGCGGGACGCGGAATATTTCCGGCACGACGCGCTATCATGTTGAATTGGAAGAGAGTTTGGCGGATTTGCATGGCAAAGAGGCTGCCTTGGTGTTTTCTTCAGGTTATGTTTCGAATGAAGGGGCGCTTGGGACTTTGGGTAAGATGTTGCCCGATGCGGTGATTTTCTCCGATGCGCTTAATCATGCCTCGATGATTCACGGAATTCGTGATTCCAAGGCCGAAAAGCATGTGTTCCGGCATAGTGATATGGAGCATTTGGAGGATTTGCTTAAAAGCGTTGATCCGAAACGTCCGAAGATTATTGCGTTTGAGAGTGTTTATTCCATGGATGCGGATATTGCGCCTATGGCCGAGATTTGTGATTTGGCGGAGAAATATGGCGCGCTTACTTATATTGACGAGGTGCATGCGGTTGGCATGTACGGTCCGCGCGGTGGCGGTGTTGCCGAGGAACGCGGCCTTATGGATCGTATTGATGTGATTGAGGGGACATTTGGCAAGGCTTATGGCTGTATGGGCGGGTTTATTACCGGCTCTGCGGCGCTTGTCGATATGGTGCGGAGCTTTGCGAGTAGCTTTATCTTTACGACCAGTTTGCCGCCGGCGGTGTTGGCGGGGGCGCGGGCGAGTGTGGAGCATTTGAAGGTTTCAGATATCGAGCGGCAGCGTATGCGGCGGAATGTTAAGGCGCTGAAAGGCCGGATGGAGAGTGCTCAGCTCCCTTATATCAACGGCGAGAGCCATATCGTCCCGATTATCGTCGGGGAGCCGAATTGTTGCCGCGAGGTTTCCAATATCCTGATGGATGAGCATAATGTCTATGTTCAGCCGATTAATTACCCCACCGTGCCCAAGGGGACAGAGCGTTTGCGCCTTACGGCGACTGCGGCGCATTCTCTTGAGGATGTGCATCACATGGCCGATGTGCTTGAAAATTTATGGCAGACCCATCACGGGTTGATTGCGCGGGTTGCTTGATTCTTTGTCCTTGTGGATTGCTTTTGCGCCCAGCCATTGCCGCCTCCCTTTATTTTGTTATGATGGTCTTCATCATCTTTTGATTCGAGGCTTTCGCGACCGTTATGGAGCAAAAACGCATTATCATGAATTATACCGTGCCGCCGAGCATTTCCGATTTTGAGGAAATGGCGGGGGAGTTGGTGCGTGATTTGCCGGATGAGCTTTCGGATTATACGGGTGATTTGGTTGTTCAGGTTGAGGATTTCCCTGATGATGCGACGCAGAGTGATCATGAGCTTGATGATGCGTATGAGCTGCTTGGCCTTTATAGAGGCGGGAATGAAGTGGCGCCGGGGGTTGAGAAGAAAATTTCGAAGGATGAGGATGTCTTGACGTTGTATCGGCGTCCGATTTTGGATGTGTGGTGTGAAAATGGTGAGGATTTGAGCGCTATCTTGCGTGAGGTGATGATCGAGGAAATTGCCAAGGCGCATGATTTTTCCGGTGATGAAATTGACGAGATGAGCGCGCGCCATTATCAGGGCATGCTTTAATCCACTAGGCATGTTTTTCATTCTTGTGTTAAACTTGAAATGTATGGGTTTTCATTTTTTTACAGTTTTCAGGTTTTGTGC
>JBOEFZ010000013.1:0-31256 GCA_050633165.1 Alphaproteobacteria bacterium
CCTTGTGCGTCGCATGTGGCGAGGTTGACGGCTTCGGGGTCGTTTAGCTCGGTTTCTCGGGCTTCGTCCAGCCATTGATTGCAAAGGGTGATGGGGTCTGATCCGTAGGTTTCAAGAATTTCTTGTGACATTATTTTACTTTTTTGCGAATGGTTTTGTATTGGTGGGCGTATATAGGTTTAATATAGCTCTGCTTATAAAAAGAGAAAGGCAAGAATTATGAAGAAGTTGGTTTTAATTCCGATGATGGCGGCTGCGCTATCGCTCGGCGCGTGTGAGACAATGCAAAATAGTGGTAATAAACAAGCCATTGGCGGTGCGTCTGGCGCGGTGATTGGTGGTATCCTTGGTTCTAAAATCGGGGATGGGAATGGGCAGCTTTGGGCGACTGGTGCGGGTGCGTTGATTGGGGCTTTTCTTGGTTCTGAAATTGGTGCGTCGCTTGATCGTGCGGACTTGCAATATGCGGCGCAGGCGTCCGAGCGGGCGCACAGCGCACCGGTTGGCGAAACGATTAGCTGGAACAACCCCGAGAGCGGGAATCACGGCACTGTGACCCCTGTGAATGACGGGTATAGCACGGCGAACCGCTATTGCCGCGAGTACGAGCAGGAGATTTTCGTTGGAGGGCGTCGTGAGACCGGCGTTGGGCAGGCGTGTCAGAATGCCGATGGCACTTGGGAAATAGTAAACTCTTAAAGTTTGTTCTTAGAATTGCGGCGGGGGCACAACTATATTGTGCTCCCGTTGTTTATTTTGACTCTAGACGTGTGATGCCAAAGCTGTAGAATATGCGCATTCAATTTAAGGAAGAACGCATATGACAGAGTATCTTAAGGGAAAACGTGGATTGATTATGGGGGTGGCGAATGATCGCTCCATTGCTTGGGGGATTGCCAAGGCCGCGCATGAAGCAGGGGCGGAGATTGCCTTTACTTACCAAGGTGACGCGCTTAAGAAGCGGGTTCGTCCGTTGGCTGAAGGGATTGGCTCTAACATTATTCTGCCGTGTGATGTAACGGATGAGGCGAGCATTGATGCTGCCTTTGCCGAGATTGAGAAGCAGTGGGGCAAGATTGATTTTGTCGTTCACGGGATTGCGTTTTCCGATAAGAACGAGCTGGATGGGCTTTATTTGAATACCAGCCGCGATAATTTCCTGCGGACGATGGATATTTCCGTTTATTCCTTTACGGCGGTGGCGCAGCGTGCGGCGCCGTTGATGACGGAAGGTGGTTCGCTTGTGACGCTCACCTATTACGGGGCGGAGCAGGTGATGCCGCATTATAATGTGATGGGTGTGGCGAAGGCTGCGCTGGAGGCTTCGGTGAAATATCTGGCGGCGGATTTGGGTAAGGATAATATCCGTGTGAATGCGATTTCCGCCGGGCCGATTAAGACTTTGGCGGCGAGTGGGATTGGCGATTTCCGCTTTATTTTGAAGTGGAATGAGTTGAATGCACCATTGAAGCGTAATGTGACGATTGATGATGTTGGGCGGAGTGGCTTGTTCTTACTCTCTGATCTCGGCTCGGGTGTGACGGGGGAGACGTTGCATGTCGATAGTGGGTATCACACGGTTGGAATGCTCGCGGTGGATAATGTTGCCGAGACGGCGGAATTGCTGGCGCAGATGAAGCCGAAAAAGAATGATGAGGCCGCGTGATCTGGTTTAAGGATTACAGTGTTGAGTATCTCGAAGGTCTGCGCAATGCCAATATGGGGACGCATATTGGGTTGGAATTTTTGGAGGTTGGGCCGGATTATTTTAAAGGGGCGATGCCCGTTGATGAACGCACGACGCAGCCCTTTGGCATTTTGCATGGCGGGGCGAGTTGCGTGTTGTCCGAGACGTTGGGCAGTGTCACGGCGTGGATGACGATTAATCCCGATACGCATCGCGCGGTGGGGTTGGAGATTAATTGTAATCATATTCGTGCGGTGACGAGTGGGCGCGTGATTGGCACTTGCACGCCGATGCATACGGGGCGTAGGACGCAAGTGTGGCAGACGGATATTACCGAGGAAGCGACGGGCAAACGCGTCGCGGTGTCGCGTCTGACTGTGGCGATTATTGACCATGGGACGTTGAGTGCGCAAAAGGGGAAGGTTGTTGTTGGTGAGTAATGGTGTCAGATTGACATTGCCATCAATGTGGTGTAATATGTAGGTATGGATCGTATACAAATACAATTGCCCCCCGAACTCCGCGCCGATATTCAGGCTATCGCAGATTATCATGAATGGTCATTTGCCGAGACAATGCGTCGTGCGGCGGAGCGGCTTCGCGATTCGCGGGAGGCCGCTATTCGTGCCGATAAAGATGAGGTGTGGGAATTACCCTCGCCCCGTGACATGGGGTTTAAGCCACATTCTATGGACGCTTATCGGGCTATCATTGAAGAAGATCGTGACCGTTTATGATTAAGTCTGCGGATACGAATATTTTTATTCATTATCATGATGCGCAAAGCCCGTGGCATGACCGTGCGGTTTCTTATATGCATAGTATTAAAGATGACGCGTCGTTTCGTATATCGTCTTATATGTTGGTTGAGCTTTATAATCAGCTTAGGAATGTTGCGCTTTTCCGTGCGCCATATGATGCGCAGCAAGCGAGTGATATTTGTATGGCGTATAAAAATAACCCGCGCTGGGCTTATGTTGATTATCAGGATAAAATTGATGATGAATTATGGAAATATGCTTCGCAGCAAAATTTTGCAAGGCGCAGGATATATGATGTTCGTATGGCAATTAGCTTACAACGAGATGGTGTGAAAGAGTTTGCAACGGCAAATGTAAAAGATTTTAAAGATTTAGGGTTTGCACATGTGTGGAATCCTTTGGAGGATGAATGATGAGCGGAAATCGATTTGGTACTTTATTTCAATATACAACCTTTGGGGAGAGCCATGGGCCGGCGATTGGTGCGGTGG
Organism: Alphaproteobacteria bacterium; assembly: GCA_050633165.1. Taxonomy (GTDB): domain Bacteria; phylum Pseudomonadota; class Alphaproteobacteria; order Micavibrionales; family Micavibrionaceae; genus TMED27. The sequence goes on from JBOEFZ010000013.1 coordinate 2,940, forward strand.
TGGATGGGGTTCCGCCGCGCATTCCGATTGATGAGGGGTTTATTCAGGGCTTCCTTGATCGCCGGAAACCCGGGCAATCGCGCCATACGACGCAGCGGAAAGAGCCGGATACGGTTGAGATTCTCTCTGGCGTTTTTGAGGGGCAGACGACAGGCACGCCGATTGCGCTGTTGATCCGCAATCAGGATCAGAAATCCAAGGATTATGGTGATATTAAGGATAAGTTTCGCCCGGGGCATGCGGATTATACCTATCATGAGAAATACGGCATTCGCGATTATCGCGGTGGCGGGCGCTCTTCCGCGCGGGAAACGGCGAGCCGCGTTGCGGCGGGCGCGGTGGCGCGGGCGGTGCTGGCTTCGCAAATTTCGGACGCGGTAAAAATCCGTGCCGCGGTGGTTCAGGTCGGGACGGAAAAGCTTCCCTTTACCTCCGATGATCCGCGTTGGGATTGGGATGCGGTTGATCAGAACCCGTTTTGGTGTCCGAATAACGATGTGGCCGAAGATTGGGCGAAATTTCTGGATAAGGTTCGCAAAGATGGCTCTTCGGCGGGGGCGATTGTCGAGGTGCATGTGAGCGGCATTCCGGCGGGGCTTGGCGCGCCGGTGTATGACAAGCTTGATTCCGATATTGCCAAGGCGATGATGAGCATTAATGCGGTGAAGGCGGTTGAGATTGGCGCGGGTTTTGATGCGGCGATGCTTAGCGGTGTTCAGAACGCGGATGAGATTCGCGCGGATGGATTTCAATCCAATCATGCGGGCGGTATCTTGGGCGGCATTTCTACGGGGCAGGATATCGTGGCGCGGGTGGCGTTTAAGCCGACGAGCTCTATCCTCACCCCTGTTAAAACCGTTGATAAAGACGGGAATGAGACGGATATCGTGACCAAAGGGCGGCATGATCCGTGTGTTGGTTTGCGCGGTACGCCGGTGGTTGAGGCGATGATGGCTTGCGTTTTGGCAGATCATTGGCTGCGGCATAAGGCGCAGTGTCTCTAAGCTTTTTTACCACAGAGATAAAAGAGTTATAAAAAGAGATTAAAGAGGTTTGTTTTATGGCTCAGACAATCAATGATATTACGGGTGAGGTTGTTGATTGTGCGTTTAAAGTTCATCAGAAAATGGGCTCGGGTTTATATGAGCGTGTTTATGAAGATTGTATGGCACATGAATTTGAAAAACGTGGCATTATTTTTAAGCGACAGCATCCGATTGCGGTTGAATATGATGATTTGATTATTCGCAATGCTTTTAAAATCGACTTGTTTGTTGAAGATAAAGTGATTGTTGAGCTGAAAAGCACGGATAAAATTCATCCCATTCATCAATCGCAAATTATTACATATTTGAAATTGGCTAAGATTGATATTGGACTGCTTATTAATTTTAACGTTCCTCTTATTAAAGATGGTATTAAGCGGTTTCATGCATAAAACTCTTTCATCTCTTTTTTATCTCTTTAAACTCTGTGGTTGTAATGGCTAAGAATTTCAAATCCCGTCCGTTGTTTGCGCGTCATGATGGGGACGCGGTGAAGAAGAAAAATCCGTTTGATGTGGATTGGGTTGTTTTGCCTATGCTTTGGGGGTGGGTGAAGCGGGTTGCCATGGGGCTTGGGTTTTTGGTGTTGTTTCAGGCCTTGGTGCTGGTATTGATTTTGCCATCTTTGTTGAAGGGGGGCTCTGCGCCTGCTTTGCCGGATGAGATGGTTTTGTATATGAATATTGATGCGCCGATTGCGGAGGTCGCGGCGGCAGCGAGCTTTTCTGATCCGTTTGCGGGGCATGATTTGTTGTTGCGGGAATATGTGGATGCGTTGCATGCGGCGGCGGATGATGCGCGGGTGAAGGGATTGGTTGTGCGTTTGCGGAATGCGCCCGTGACCCTCTCGCAGTCCCAAGAATTGCATAAGGCGATTGCGCGGGTGAAAGAGGCGGGGAAGTTTACGGCTGTTTATTCGACCTCTTATGGCGAGGGTGGCGGCGGTTTGGGGCGGTATTATTTTGCGAGCGTCTTTGATGAGATTTGGATGATGCCGCTTGGTGTTTTGGATATTTCTGGTGTGAATGCGGAGGTGCCGTATTTCCGCGCTGTGCTGGATAAAATCGGTGTTGAGCCGCAGTTTTTTCAGCGTAAGGATTATAAGACCGCGTATGAAAGCGTGACGAATCGCGAGATGAGCGTGGCGCAGCGGGAGACGTTTGAGCGGCTGATCGGTGATTTGCGGGGTGAGATTGAGGGGAGTGTTTCGCGTAATCGCGGGATTTCGGTTGAGGCGCTGACGGCGTTGGTTGATCAGGGTTTTCTCTCGGCGGATGATGCGCGCGCTGCTGGATTGATTACGCATGCGGATTATGCGGATGTTTTGATTGAGGATATTAAGGAGCGTGTTACCGGATCGCGTGATGCGGAGGATGATTTGTTTGTGTCGCTTTCGGCTTATGCGGTGCAGGTTGAGGATGAGGCGTCTTCGGAAGGTGAGATTGCGGTGATTTATGCGGTTGGTGCGATAATGCCGAGTGATGAAGGCGGCGCGCCGCTTGGGACTTCGGGGATTGCGGCGGCGGATGAGATTGCGCCGGCGATATTGGATGCGGCGGATGATGATGCGGTTGAGGCGATTGTCTTGCGGGTTGATTCGCCTGGTGGTTCGCCGAGCGCGAGTGAGAGTATTTTGCGTGCGGTTCGTAAGGCGCAAGCGAAGGGCAAGAAGGTTGTGGTTTCGATGGGCGCGACGGCGGCTTCTGGTGGATATTGGATTTCGGCGTATGCGGATGAGATTTTTGTGCTTCCCACGACCGTTACCGGATCGATTGGTGTTGTTGGTGGGAAGTTTTCGTTGGCGCGGCTGTGGCAGGATTTGGGGTTGAAGTGGGAGCGGATTTCCTGGGGTGAGAATTCGGGGATGATGTCGATGAATTCGCCGTTTTCTAAATCCGAAGCCAAGCAGTTTAACGCGATGTTGGATGATATTTATGATGCCTTTATTGTTCGTGTTGCCGATGGTCGGAATATGTCGCCTGATGCGGTTGAGGCCGTTGCGGGTGGGCGTGTCTGGACGGGGGTGCGGGCGGTTGAGAATGGGCTTGCGGATCAGATTGGTGGCCTTGAGGATGCGATTGATTATACGGCGCGGGAGATTGGGTATTCCGGTGCGGATGATGTTGCGGTTAGGGTTTATCCGGCGCCTAAATCTCCGCTTGAGCAGTTGATGCTCCTTTTGGAGGGGCAGGTTGCGATTGGGGAGTTTATGCGGGGGAATGCGCATGTGTTTGAGGCGTTTGCTCCGTTATCGCGTGCCGTATGGGAGGCAAAGCATTCGCAGGATTTAGGTGTCTATAGAGGCCTCCCCGTCGTTCAGTAGTTCCAGCAGCACGGCGTAGATATCTTGGTAGCTCATCAGGATGTGGTCGGGGGTGTAGCCTTTTTCGATGATGGCAACGGCGGCGTTTAGGGCGTAGGCGATTGGGATGATTTTGCCTTTTATGTGTTTTTGGGCGTTATGGGCGGCGATCACGTCTTTGTGGCGGTCGCCGATATACCAGATGACATCGTTTTCGGTGGGGGTGATATCCATACGTCCGAGGGCGAGGAGGAGGGCTTCGGGGTTTGGTTTTGATTTTTTGATGTCTTCGCGGAAGATTGTGACGGGGAAAAATTCGCTCATGTTGAATTTTTTGATGATGTCTTCGCCGTAGCCCTTGCCGAGGCCGTTTGAGGCGACCGCCATGGGGATGTTTTTGCGTTTTAGGAGGGTGAGGACGGTGTAGATTGCGGGGCAGGGTTCGACGAGTAAATCGAGGTCTTTGCGGCGGAGTTTGTGGATGGCCTTATGCACGATGATGGATTTGGGCGGTTTGATGGGGGTGTCGGGGCAGGGGAGGAGGATTGGCCCTTTGGCTTTGCGTTCGAACAACCATTGCCATACGCGGGAAATTTTGAAGGCGGTATCATCCAAGAACTCCATAAGGCCCAGCATGCGCGGATTTAGGTGGCGCACGGTTGTGCCGTCCATGTCGAAAATTACGGCGGTGGGTTTGGGGAGTGTCACTTCATTTGCCTTTTCACATTGTTATTTGTCACTCGCGTATATTTATACGCCACGCTTCTCATGCCTAGTGAAGAGACAAAGTAAGCGACATTATAGTTTGTTATAGGGATTGATTTTAACCGCGAAGGGGGGAAGAAGCGAAGGTTTTTTGTATTGTTTTTGTCTTTGCACGCTTTATCCGTTCAATCCAGTTTCTATAGCTTGATGGATTACACGGACAAGCCGTGTAATGACGTGTGAGAGGAGAGGTGTGTTTTTTATTGTTCATGTTTGTTGAGGTCACGGAGAATTTTTTCTTGTTGTGTTAACAGGCGGGAGAGTTCTTGCATTTCGGTGGAGCGGAGGCCGTGTTTGTAGGCGTTTTGGGAGCTTGCGGCCTTTCCGGCGGCGGTTTTGGGGCCGGTTGCATGTTGGGAGGGTTTGTTTTTGCGGCAGCGTTCGGCTTGCTCGGCGCGGCGTTTTGGTGTCCATGTTTGTGTGTTTATAGTATCCATGCGTCTTCACTTTGTTCGTCGTGGGAATGGGGGGAGGGGGTGCGGAACGGGTTGTTGCGATGCTCTAATTTCAGGCGTTCGAGATCGCGGCTTTCGATGAGGCTTTCGAGGTATTTGATGGTGTAGACGGCCTTATAGCTATCTGCGGATTGTTTTTGGATGCGCAGGATTTTGTTGAGGTGATCTTTGTTGAAGTCGCCGTTTTCGATGTCGTCTTTTAAGGCGCGGCGCATGACGGCGTAGAGGAGGCGATCCATGATGACGGTTTGGCGTTCGAGGGCGGTGGCGATTATGTCGGGGTTTTCGAGTTCGAATTTGAGGTGTTCGCAGATTTCGGCCATTTCGGCTTTTAGGGCTGCGCGGGTTTCTTGTGGGGTGGGGGTGTTTTGTGTGTGGGTCATGCGGGCATTATAGGTAATTATTCCTATGTTGTCAAGGGGAAAAGTAGAAGGAGGGGGGGCTCTCTCGGGGATGATTTTTGGCCGTTTGCGGCGTCATTGCGAAGCCCATAGAGCTGACGCAATCCATCACCTGTTCTTACCGATGGCGTAGGAGATGGGTTGCCGCGTCGCACAAAGCAACGCCAAAGGCGTTGTTTGTTCTATAAAACGAACAAATGCATCGTATTTGCTTCGTGCTCCTCGCAATGACGTTAGTTTAGGTGTCTTTCAATCCCAATGGATCATTCGGATCGATGCCGTCCATGAATTGTTTGGTGCGGTTGACGTTGGTGACTTGGTAGACTTGGCCGATCCAGTTGCCGACGACGGTGCGGGCGCTGTCGCGCCATGTGTTTTCGAGGCGGTCTTCGATGTTGGTTTCGTTGAGGCCGTTTTCAAGCTCTGTGATGAGTTCGGGGGTGTAGTAGTTTTCGGGGTAGGGGGGGCGTGGGATTTCGCCCGCCTCGAAGCGTTGCAGCTCGCGTTTATATTCTTTGTGCAGGCTTATGGTGTCGTATTCGGGGTGGCCTTGGAAGCATAGGAGGCGGAAGCCGTCTGGGCTTACGGCCATGTGGACGCCGGCGGTATCGGAGGCGGCGAGGATTTGCATGTTGGCGGCGTTGAATTGCTCGGTCGAGATGCGGTTAAAGCGGGAATGGGGCGCGTCGAAGATGGTGTTCATGCCGCGCACGAGGGGGTGGGCGCGGTTTGTGACGCGGTGGTTATACACGCCCCAGAGCTTGCTCCCGCGGGCTTCGCGTTTTTGGCCGTATTTGAATTGCATAACCGCGTGTGTGGCGAGGCAGGAGCACATGGTGGAGGTGACGTTATCCCATGCCCATGCGATGATGTCTTGTAAGGGGTCCCAAAAGGGGGCGTGGGCGAGGTCGGGGTCTTCGACATTTGCGCCGGTGATGATGAGGGCGTCTAGGCCGGCTTCTTTGATGTCTTCGAAATTCTCGTAATATTGGTCGATATAGGCTTGGGCATCTGTGCCGCGCTCTATTTCGGGCAGGGTGAAGGGGTGGACGTAGAATTGGGCGATTTGGTTGGATTCGCCGATGAGGCGGAAGAATTGGCGCTCGGTTGCCTCTAACGCCTTGTCCGGCATCATGTTGAGTAGACCGATATGCATCTCGCGGATTTCCTGACTATGGGCGCGGGAGGGGTCGAGGACGGTGCGGCCTTCTTCGCGAAGGCGGGTGAAGCTCGGGAGATTTGAGTGGGCGACTAAGGGCATATTTCATTCTTATCTTTGAATTGTCTGCATTTTCTTATAATAGAAGAAGGATGTTTGAGCAAATTACTATTATCGGTTTGGGGTTGATTGGCAGTTCGATTGCGCGTGGAGTGCGGGAGAAGGGCTTGGCGAAGCGGGTGATTGCGGCGGATGTGAGTGATGAGGTCTGCGGGATTGTTGCGGGGCTTAATATTGCGGATGTGGTGACGCAGGATTTACGCGAGGCGGTGCAGGGCAGTGATTGTGTGATTATGGCCGTGCCGGTTGGTGCGTTTGGCGCGGTGGCGCAGGCGATTGGTCCGTTTTTGAAGGCGGGGGCGATTGTGAGTGATGTGGGATCGGTGAAGGCTTCGGTGATTGCGGGGGCGGTGCCGTTTTTCCCCGATAGTGTGGAATTTGTGCCGGCGCACCCGATTGCGGGGACGGAATTTTCGGGGCCTAATGCGGGGTTTGCGGAATTGTTTGAGGGGCGGTGGTGTATTTTGACGCCTACGCCGGAGGCGAGTGTTAAGGCGGTGGAGAAGATTTCGGCGCTTTGGGAGGGGATTGGCGCGCGGATCGAGATTATGGAGCCGGCGCATCATGATTTGGTGCTCGGGATTACCTCGCATTTGCCGCATTTGATTGCGTATACGATTGTCGGGACGGCGGCGGATTTGGAGGATGATTTGCAGTCGGAGGTTATTCAGTTTTCTGCCTCTGGTTTTCGTGGGTTTACGCGGATTGCGGCGAGTGATCCGGTGATGTGGCGGGATGTTTTCTTGCATAACAAGGATGCGGTATTGGAGATTTTGGGGCGGTTTAGTGAGGATTTGAACGCAATGAAGGTGGCGATTGAGCGGGGGGATGGTGATTATCTGTTCGAAGTGTTCTCCAAGACGCGGGATATCCGGAAGGCGATTATGGAGCTTGGGCCGGAGGGGTATCCGAATCCGGACCGGATGAAGGTTGAGGAATCTTAGGGCTGTTGTCGGGCTTTTTCTAATGCCTCTTTCATTAAGGCCTTTGATGCGGGTTCGATTGTGTTTTCTAGTTTTTTGAGCAGTTCGCTGCGCTCTAATCCGGGTTCTATTGGGGGGAGGAATTGGAAGATGGCGGTGCCGCCGGATTTCCAAAATGCGTTGCGTGGCCAAAACATGCCGGCGTTGATGGCCATGGGGATGATGGGGAGGTTTGTGGCCTCTTGGATTCTGGCGATGCCGTTTTTGTAGGGCTTTTTATTTGCGCTGATATCTACGCCGACGCGGGTGCCTTGGGGGAAGATGAGGATGGGGCGGCCTTGGGCTTTGACGCGTTTTGCGCCGGAATTTATGGATTCGATGGCGGTTTCGGGGGTGGAGCGGTCGATGGCGATGACGTCGCTTTTCTTTAGGTAATAGCCCCAGAGCGGGATTTTGAACAGTTCCTTTTTGAGGATGATGGCAGGATCGGGGAAGAGGAGGTGGAGTTTTAGGGTTTCATATTCCGATTGGTGTTTTGCGGCGATGATGTAGGGGCCGGATTTGGGGAGGTGTTCTAGGCCACGGATTTTGTATTTTAGGCCGAGGATTGTGCGCTCTAAAAAGTAATTAAGGCGGAGGTAGAAGCGGATCATGCGCATTAAAACCTGCCGTGGGAAGAACAGGGCGGGCCAGTATGTGAGGCATGTGATCAGGCTCAGCATAAAAAACACGATGTTATAGATGATGGAGGCGATGTATTTGCGTTGCATGATGTTAGCTTACCAAGAGGGTGAAGAAGCGGATTAGGAATTTGTGGTATTCGCTGAAGAGGAGTTCCCAGATGCGTTTTTCGTGTGTGGGGAGGTCGGTTTGGGTGATGGCGTGGGGGGTGAAGTGGATGGTTGGCATGGCGGCGCGCATTTCCATCATGGCGCGCGGCATGTGGTAGTTGGAGGTGACGAGGAGGGCGTCGAATATTTTCTTATCTGTGGTCCATGCGGTGATTTCGGCGGCGTTTTCGAGGGTGGTTGTGGCGGTTTGTCCGATGTCAAAGCAGCAGGGGGGGAGGGCTGTTTGCCCTTTCCAAAGGGCGATGATGTCTTTTTTCGGGGTGTCTTTGTGGACGCCGCTGATGAAGAGGTTGGCGGCTTTGCCGGAGGCGAAGAGGGTGAGGCCGGTATCGACGCGGTCTGTGCCGCCGGTGAGGACGATGATGGCGTCGCTGGTTTTGATGGTTTTATCGGGTTGGATGTTGAGCGCGTAGGAGGCAAAAGCCGCAAAGCCGATGAGCCAGAGGAGCGGGAGGGTCAGGGTGAAGGTTAATATGCGTTTGCGGCGGGTCATGCAATTGTTTTACGGCATTCGGGATAGTTCGCGCAAGACCGTAGATCGTGCGGTGAAGCCGGAAATGGCGCAGACAAGGATAGGGAGGAGGGCGAGTATTATCGTATGCGCGGTTTGGAGGGTGAATTGCGGGAGGAGGCCGTCGGTTGATTCGCCGCGTAGTAGGGTGAAGAGGAGAATCATACTGACCCCCGTGATAAGGCCGATGAGGCCGCCTTTTAGCCCGAGGGTGAGGGCGTAGCGTTGGAATTGTTTGGCGATGTACAGGTCGCTGGCGCCCATGAGGTGGAGGAGTTCCACATCCGGTTTATGTTCGGCCATGCGGGAGCGGATTGCACCGGCGATAGCGGTTATGCCAGTGATTGCAATGACTAAGGTGACGATATTCATGCCGAATTTGAGGCTGCTGATTAGGTTTAGGATGCTTTTTAGCCATTCTTCATGGGTGTCGATGGTGATGGTTTTATCGATGGTTTTTATGTTGGCGATTAAGGCGGCGATGTCGGCGTTATCCGTTAACTCAAGCGCGATGAGGCCGGGGAGGGGGATGTCATCCATGGTGAAATTTGTGCCGAGCCACGGGGCGATGAGAGTGGAGATTTCATCGGTGCTAAGGATTTTGATGGATGTGATGAAGGTATAGTCTTTGATTTTGGCTTCAATATCTTTGGATAGGATATTGATTTCGTTTTGGGTTCTGATTTTGCCTTCTTCGGTTTCGGCGGGGATTTCGATGGTGATTTGGTTTTCTAATCCCGCCGACCAGTGGGTGGTGATTTGCGAGAGGGCGAAGCCCGCCATTAATGCGAGGACGGCGAGGAAGGTCATGAGGGTGATGAGCAGGATGAGGAAGCTGTTTCCTGCTGCGCCTTGTAGGGGGAGGTCGTAATGGGTGCGTCCGTTTGTGATGCCTAGGGCGCGGTCTTTTTTGACGGGGAGGATATTTGCGAGCATTAGCGAAGCCCTTCTATCTTTTGGCGAAGTATGTTTTGGGGGGCTTTTATGCGGAGCTTGCCGGAATCGAGGATGAGGCGGGGGTGGGCGAACTCGTCCATGATTTTTTGGCTGTGTGTGGCGATGACGATGGTTGTGCCCATTTTGTTGAGTTGTTCGAAGAGATTCATGAGGCGGAGGCCAATCTCATCGTCGAGGTTTCCGGTTGGCTCATCCGCGAGGAGGAGTTTAGGGCGGGCGATGACGGCGCGGGCGATGGCGACGCGTTGTTGTTGGCCGCCCGATAGGGTTTGGGGGAGGGCGTTTTGGTAATCGCCAAGGCCGACCCATTCGAGGAGCTCGGTCACGTTGGCGCGAATCTCGCGTTCGTCTTGTCCCATGATACGCAGCGGGAGGGCGACGTTATCGAGGGTGGAGAGGTGCGGGAGGAGGCGGAATTCCTGGAATACTACGCCGATGCGTTGGCGGAGCGCGCCGAGGTCGTGGCGATTCATGCCGTTAACATTTTGTCCGAACATGGTGATGAGGCCACGTGTGGGCTTGCGTCCGAGATAGATGAGGCGCATGAGGGAGGTTTTTCCCGCGCCGCTGGGGCCGCTGAGGAAGTGGAAGGAGCCGGGTTCGAGGGTGAAGTTGACGTCACTTAGGACTTCGGGGCCTACTCCATACCTTAAACCTACATGTTCGAATTTAATCATTTTGAAACGCTTCCTTTTATGTTTGCGGGGTGTTGCGCGTTCCTAAAATATGCCCGATATTCGTCGTCACGCGCGCCTGCTGCAAACATAAAATCAAGCGTTTCATTTGTTTTTATATTTTGGTTCATGTTGATAATCCTTTATAGTGAAATGCTAAACGCATTGAATTCGAATATCAAAACAAACTGACATATGATTTTAACTTGTCCCAATTGTGAGAAGAGTTTTTCGCTTCCGGCTCAGGCTTTGGCGCCGGAGGGGAAGCGGGTGAAGTGCAGCGCGTGTGATAGCCAGTGGTTTCAGATGCCGGATGCGGATGAGCTGATTGCGGAATTGGAGGAGAGTGTTGCGCAGGATGGGGTGTTGGAGGCAGAGGCCGAAGTTGAAGCGGCGCGTCCTGTCGAGGATATTCCGGAGGCGGTGAAGCCTCGGGCAGAGGGAACGGTTAAGGCGAAGACGCCTTCTAAAGAGAAAAAGCCGATGGGGGTTAAGGCTGTGGTGGCTTTGGCGGCGGGGATTGTGGTTTTGGCGGTGATGCCGATTTTTGTGTTTAAGGGTGCGTTGATGGCGGCTTGGCCGAAGAGTATTGGGTTTTATAGTGCCGTGGGGGTGGTTGATGGCGCGGCGCATGAGGGGCTGATTTTCGATCAAATTCGGGCGGAGCGTGAGGGGGAGAAGGTTATTATTACCGGACAGGTGATTAACTTGACCGCGAAGGATGCGGTTTTGCCGATGATTGCGATTGCCTTGGAGGGGGCGGAGCATGAGGTTTTGGCTAAGTGGTATGTGGATGCGCCGCAGGCTAGTCTTGAGGCCGAAGGGGTTTTGCCGTTTCAGAGTGAGTATGTGTTTGCGGATGGCGGGGATGTTGCCGCGAAGGATGTGAAGGATATTGTCGTGCGGTTTTCTCTGGTGAAGGCGGATGATGCGGTTAAGGCGGCTAAATCCAGTCCGGAATCGCATCACCAGAAAGAAGATCATCATAGCTCTGACGGGCACGGATCACACTAATGTTATCGCCATCCACGAGGATTTCCGGTGGCATCGGGCGGGTGTTGTAGTTTGAGGCCATGCAAAAGCCGTATGCGCCGGCGGATTTGATGGCGGCGAGGTCGCCTTCTTTCATTTCGGGTAATTCACGATCGTGGCTGAAGGTATCGCCGGTTTCGCAGATGGGGCCGACGATGTCGTAGGTTGTGGTTGGGCGGTTGCGATTCTCAACGGCTTCGACGGCGTGGTAGGCCTCGTATAATGTCGGGCGGATGAGGTCGTTCATGGCGGCGTCGAGGATGAGGAATTTGCGCTCGCTGGTTTCTTTGATGAAACGGGTGCGGGTGAGGAGGATGCCGGCGTTGCCGACGAGGTAGCGGCCGGGTTCCATGATGATTTCGGTGTTTAAGGGGACGATGATGTCGTTGACCCAGCTCGCGTATGCGTCGAGGTCTAGGAGGTTTTCATTATCGTAGACAATCGGAAAGCCGCCGCCGATGTCGAGGCGGGAGACGGTGTGGCCTTGGGCGCGGATTTCGCCGACGATATCGGGAAGTTTTTCAAAAGCTTCTTTGAAGGCTTCTACGGTGAAGACTTGGGAGCCGATATGCATGGAGAGGCCTAGGGCGGTCACGTGGCTCATGTCCTTGGCGAGGGCGAAGGATTCGTAGACGCGCTCGGGCGAGAGGCCGAATTTGTCGCGGGCGCGTCCGGTGGAGATTTTGTGGTGTCCACCGCCGCTAACGTCGGGGTTGAGGCGGAAGACGACGCTTGCCTTTATGTCTAGCTCAGCCGCGACGCGCTGGATCGCGTGGAGTTCGGGGAGGGATTCGACGTTGAATTGGTGGATGCCGGCCTTGAGGCCTTCGGTGATTTCGCTGTCGGTTTTTCCTACGCCGGTGGAGACGATTGTGTTGGGATCAAATCCGGCCTTTATACCGCGATGAAGTTCGCCTTCGGAGACGATTTCGAGGCCTGCGCCAAGGGAGCGGAGGAGGGCGAGGATTGCGATGTTGCTGTTGGCTTTGCACGCGAAGCAAAGGAGGGGTTGGCGATCGGCGGGCAGGGCGCGCTGCATCGCGCCTTTCAGGGCGTTATATTGTTCGCGGATTACGTGCGCGGAATAGACATAAGCAGGCGTGCCGTATTGCGCGGCAATATCGGTGAGGGGGATGTTATCGGCGTGAAGCTGGCCGTTTTTTTCGGTGAAGCCGTTCATGATTGTTCTTGTCCTGTTTGCTTTGCTTTTTCTTTTATGGGGGCGGGGTAATCGCGGGGGAAGGGGCGTGGGGCGCTGCCTTCTGGTGGCTCGAGGCTGCTTGGCTTGATGCCGCAGCCGGAGAGGGTGATTAGGCTTAAAAAGCTTAGAAATAACAAAGAGTTTCGCATGTGTGATAGATTTATAGATGCGTGGCATTTTTGCAATTAAATTTTAATCTTTTATAGGGCATAATAAAAAGATGGATGGGGATCTAGATAAAAAATTAACGCAAGAGCAGCTTGATGAGATGGTTGAGTCGCATGCTCGGTATTTGGAAGGGCGAGCAGGGGGGCGGCGTGCGTATTTGAAGACGCAAGATGTTTCGGGGCTTTCGCTGAAGGGGCGGAACTTGGCGCAGGCAAATTTTGTTGGTTGTGACATGCGCAAGATGGATTTGTCGGATGCGAATTTTTCGGAAAGTTCTTTGTATGCGTGTGATTTGGCGGGTGCGAATTTGAACCAAGCGCGGTTTGTGCGGGCGGATTTGCGCGGGGCGAAGATCGAGCATGTTTCGGGGGTTGAGACGGATTTTGAAGATGCAGATATGCGCGAGGGCGCGTTGGTGCGGGAGGGGGAGAGCTTTGCGCCTGCCGAGGCAGTGAATTTTCGCGGGGCGAATTTAAGCGGGGCGAAGTTGAAGGGCTCGCTTGCGAGTAAGGCGAATTTTTCTGATGCGATTTTATCGGGCGCGAATATGCGTGATGCGGACTTATCGGGCGCGACATTGACGAATGCGGATTTATCCGATGCGGAGATTGGTAATACGAAATTTGACGGTGCGGATGTTGATGCGGCGATCTTTACGGGGGTGAATGTTGCGGCGCTGCGGCGGTGCGGGGTTGATACGGATAAGGTTTTGACTGACGAGAATATCGGTGAGGCGTTAAGTGTTGATGGCGAGAGCATTGAGGCGCGGATCGAAAAGCATGTTCTTTGGCTGGATCATAAAGGCAGGCAGGGAGTGCAACTTGATGTTTGTGGATTCGATTTGCGTGGTTTGAAATCGCTTAAGTATCGACGTTTGACGGCGTTACGCGCAGAGCGGGCGAAGTTTTTAGGGATGAATTTGTATAAGGTTGAGTTACAGAGTGCGCAGCTTAACGGGGCGGATTTTCGCAATTGTGATCTTGAGGATGGGGATTTGCGCGGGGCATCGTGCCGTGGGGTGAATTTTTCGCATGCGAATTTGAAAATGGTAAAGGCGACGGCGCTTGTGATCGGGGATAGTGCGGCGGAGAATGCGTGTGATTTTTCCGATGGGGCGTTTCGGTATGCTAATTTGAGTTACGGACAGTTTAAAGGGGCGTGTTTTCGGAATGTGGATTTGTCTTATGCCGATTTTTCGCATGCGGATTTAAGGGAGTGTGATTTCACGCATGCGGATATGACAGGTGCGAAGATGGATGGTGCAAAGTTGGAGGGGGCTATTATGTCTACTGTTATTAAGCTTGCGGATTAAAAAAGATTGTTCTTTATAGTTATTCCACTTAAGAACGGGGCACCAGTGCGCTTCCGGTGCTGGCGTGCAAAATATACGCTGCGCGTCGGTTCTCGAAAGCCGCTGTTTTCGACGCATTTCTTTGCGTTAATGCGCAATTTTTGCTTACATTGGCGTTAAAGTTTATCCGTTAATTCCGGTACTGCGTCGAAGAGGTCGGCGACGAGGCCGTAATCGGCCACGCCGAAGATGGGGGCTTCTTCGTCTTTGTTGATGGCGACGATGGTTTTGGAATCTTTCATGCCGGCGAGGTGTTGGATGGCGCCGGAGATGCCCACGGCGATGTAAAGATCGGGGGCGACGACTTTTCCGGTTTGGCCGACTTGATAATCGTTGGGAGCGTACCCTGCGTCTACTGCGGCGCGGGAGGCACCGATGGCGGCGCCGAGTTTATCGGCGAGTTTTTCGATTAAAGCGAAATCTTCTTTGGAGCCGAGGCCGCGCCCGCCGGAGACGACGATTTTTGCACCGTTGAGTTCGGGGCGGTCGGATTCGGTGACTTCGAGTTTATTGAAGGTGGAGAGGGCGGTGTCGCCTTGGCTGGCGATGTCTTCGATGGGGGCGCTGCCGCCTGTTGCGGCTACGGGGTCGAAATTTGTGCCGCGAACGGTGATGAGTTTGATGGCATCGATCGATTTTACCGTGGCGATGGCGTTTCCGGCGTAGACGGGGCGGGTGAATGTGTCGGCGTCGATGATTGCCGAGATGTCGGAGATTTGTTGTGTGTCGAGGAGGGCCGCCGCGCGGGGAAGGATGTTTTTGCCGTAGGTGGAGGCGGGGGCGAGGATGTGGGTGTAGTTGGGGGCTAGATCCTTGAGGATGGGCGCGATGTTTTCGGCGAGGCCGTGTTCTAGTTCGGGGGCGTCGGCTTTTAGGGTTTTGGTTACGCCTTCGGCTTGGGCGGCGGCCTCGGCGGCGGAGGTGCAGTTTGATCCGGCAACGAGGATATGGATGTCGTCACCGAGCTGCTTTGCCGCGGCGATTGTGTTGAGGGTTGCGGATTTTAGGGTTGTGTTGTCGTGTTCGGCTAGGACTAGGATGGTCATGTTGTTGTTCCTTTTAATTTTTAACCACAGAGGGCGCAGAGTTTAAAAAAGAGATGAAAGAGTTTTTTAATGCCTGCGGCGCTTTTTGGGGGTGGGGTTAGATTACCTTTGCTTCGTTTTTGAGTTTATCGATGAGGTCGTCTACGCTGCTTACTTTGCCGCCGCCTTGGCGAACGGGGGGCTCGGAGACTTTGACGATGCTGAGGCGTGGGGTGGTGTCTACGCCGAGGTCTTCGGGGGTGATTTCCTCTAGCGGTTTTTTCTTGGCTTTCATGATGTCGGGGAGTTTGGCGTAGCGTGGCTCGTTCAAACGCAGGTCGGTTGTGATGATGGCGGGGGCTTTGAGGGTGAGGGTCTCTAGGCCGCCGTCGATTTCGCGGGTGACTTCGAGGGTATCGCCGTTGATTTGGAGCTCGGAGGCGAATGTCCCCTGCGCCCAGCCGAGGAGGGCGGAGAGCATTTGTCCGGTTTGGTTGCTATCGTCATCAATGGATTGTTTGCCCATGATGACGAGGTCGGGGGATTCTTTTTCCACCAATGCTTTTAGCATTTTTGCCACGGCGAGTGGTTCGATACCGCCGAGATCGATCGGCGCGTCGGTTTTAACGAGGATCGCGCGGTCTGCGCCGATGGCTAATGCGGTGCGGAGTTGCTCTTGCGCCTTATCAGGGCCGATGGAGACGGCGATGATTTCGGTGGCTGTTCCGGCTTCTTTGAGGCGGACGGCCTCTTCGATTGCGATTTCGTCGAACGGGTTTACGGACATTTTGACATTGGCCAGCTCTACGCCGCTCTCATCGGCTTTGACGCGGATTTTGACGTTGTAATCAACGACGCGTTTGATCGGAACTAAAATTTTCATGTGGGTGTCCTCTTAAATGCAATAGGTGAGAATCGGCTCTATGCTGAAAAGTATGCCAGAGCGAGTAAAAGGAGTGCAAGGCCTTGTAGGGTTACGCGGGCTTGCATGATTTTGTTGCCGTGTTTTTTGTTAAACTCGCCGCCTTTGACCATGGAGACGAGGCCGAGAACCATTGCGGCGGCGACGGAGAGGATGGCAAGGGCGGCGGCGATGGCGAAGAATATGTTCATGGGGATTAGAGTAGTGGAGTGGGGGTGGGGGTCAAGTGGATTTTGTCTGCGCTCGAAGATTCATTTCCACGGGACGATATTTTGAAATATGCGTCGATGAGGCTTTCCATGTAGCGGATCGCGTAGACATTTTGTAGCTGTCGGCGGATTGCTTTTGTATGCGTAGGATTTTGTTGAGGTGGTCTTGGTTGAACGCGTCGTTTTCGATGTTGTCTTTTAAGGCGCGGCGCATGACGGCGTAGAGTAGGCGGTCGAGGATAACGGTTTGGCGCTCCAGTGATGTGGCGATGGGGTTGGGGGTTTCGAGCTCATAGCGCAGGTCTTTGCAGATCTCGGCCATTTCTGCGGCTAGGGCTTCGCGTGTTTCGGGGGATGGTTCGTTGTGGGTCATATGAACAATATGGGAAATTATTCATATTTCGTCAAATTTTGTTTTTTTCTTCGTTGGGTTTTTCTTCTAAACTCTCTTCTTTCTTAGGCTTTAATTTGTCTAAGCTTTCTAAAGAATATTGAACTGACTTTTCTGAATCATCATTCATCTTTTTTGCTTTCATCTTCAGAATTATTTTCTGTACTTATGCTAGGTTTAAGCTGGTCTAAGCCATCTAAAGATTTTTTTTTAATGATTTTTGGGGGCGGTGAATACTCTTTATCAGTCATTCTTGAACTCCAATAATATGTTTATGCTAAAATCTGCAGTATAAATTATATAAATAATTGTGCTAAATATGGCTAGAGAAAACATACAATCTAGCGCTTTTGATCTTCTTCTTAAAAATGTGCTAATGGCTTTTTTTTCATCTTCTTGCTCCGTAATATCAGAGAGTACGTAATCAGCGTTTTTTGCAAAAATAATTAATGATAGAGTTATTGAGGCTAAGAAAAGAAAGCCACTTAAGAACCAGAGCACAAGGCTTGACATGTTGTGTATGTCTTCTCGCAATGATGCTAAAAGCCCTATACCTAAAGCTGAGAGAGTTAATAACTGCTTATTTTTTTCCATGCGTGTTTGTATGAATGCGTTTACGCATGCCGAATAATAAGCAATTTTTTTTTCTTTATCCATATCCATATCCTTTTCCTATGATTTCCTGCGCAATCAACCCCACCTCCTCATATTGCTTCTTCGGATCGTCATGGTCTTGGAAGGTGTCGGGGAGGGTTAGGGTGCGGATTTTTGGTAACGGGTGACGGGTGACGGGTGACAGTTCGTTGTGGATGTGGTGGAGGACGGCGCTGCCGAAGCCGCCGGTGGAGCCTTCTTCGATGGTGATGAGTTGGGAGTGGGTGGTTGTTAGTTGATGGATGAGGGCGGTGTCCAGGGGCTTGGCGAATCTTGCGTCGGCTACGGTTACGGATTTGCCGTTGGATTCTAGTTCTTTGGCGGCGATTAGGGCTTCTTCTAGGCGGGTGCCGTAGGAGAGAATCGCTATATCACCCTTAATGTCACCCTGCGGCTGGACCGCAGGGTCTGCTTGTGTGGCGTGAGGTCCTGCGGTCGAGCCGCAGGATGACATTGCGGAAGAATGGACGATGCGGCCTTTGCCGAGTTCGATTGGGGGGGCTTCGGCTTTGATTGTTGTGCTTTCGCCGCGTGGGTATCTTAGGGCGATGGGGCCGTCATTATATTGGGCGGAGAATTCTACCATTTTTGCGAGTTCTTCGCCGCTCGATGCCGCCATGAGGGTCATGTTCGGGATGCAGGCGAGGAAGGCGGTGTCGAAGCTTCCGGCGTGGGTTGCGCCATCGCTGCCGACAAGGCCTGCGCGGTCGATCATGAAACGCACGGGGAGGTTTTGGATGGCGACGTCGTGGATGATTTGGTCGTAGGCGCGTTGGAGGAAGGTGGAATAGATCGCGACGAAGGGTTTGAAGCCCTCGGCGGCGAGGCCAGCGGCGAAGGTGACGGCGTGTTGTTCGGCTATGCCGACGTCAAACATACGGTCGGGGAATTTTGCGGCGAATTTGTCGAGGCCTGTACCGTCGGGCATGGCGGCGGTGATGGCTAGGATTTTGTCGTCGGATTCGGCGCATTGGATGAGTTGGTTGGCGAAAACGGAGGTGTAGCTTGGGGGGGCGTCGGCTTTGCCTTTGACTTGGTCGCCCGTGATGACGTCGAATTTTTTGACGCCGTGCATTTTGGAGGGGGAGGATTCAGCAGGGGCGTAGCCTTTGCCCTTTTGCGTGCGGGCGTGAATGAGGATGGGGCCGTCATGATTGGTGTCGCGGACATTGCGTAGGACGCTGAGGAGTTGATCCATGTCGTGGCCATCGATTGGGCCGATATAGTAGAAGCCTAGTTCCTCGAAGAATGAGCCGTCTCCGGCGGCGTGGCGGATGCCCTCTTCGGCGCGTTTGGCGGCGGTGCGCAGGGGAGAGGGCAGGACGTCGAAGATTTTTTTGCCCGTTTCGCGTGCGCCGATATAGGTTTTCGAGCTGACCATTTTTGTGAGGGTGCGGGAGAGTGCGCCCGTTGGCGGGGCGATGGACATTTCGTTATCGTTGAGGATGACGATGAGTTTGGATTTGTTTGCGCCGGCGTTGTTGAGAGCCTCGAACGCCATGCCGGCGGACATTGCGCCGTCGCCGATGACGGCGATTGTGTGGTTATCTTTTCCGGCGAGGTCGGAGGCGATGGACATGCCCAAGCCAGCGGAGATGGAGGTGGAGCTGTGTCCTGCGCCGAAGGGGTCGTATTCGCTCTCGCTGCGTTTGGTGAAGCCGGAGAGGCCGCCGCCTTGGCGGATTGTGTGCATTTGGCTCGCGCGTCCGGTGAGGATTTTGTGCGGGTAGCATTGGTGGCCTACATCCCAGATGAGCTTGTCTTCGGGCGTGTTGAAGACGGCGTGGATGGCGGTTGTTAGCTCGACTACGCCTAAGCCTGCGCCGAGGTGGCCGCCGGTTTTGGCGACGGAGGCGATCATGGCGGTGCGGACTTCATCGGCGAGGGTGTGGAGTTGCTCATCGGTGAGGGGTTTTAGGTCGGCGGGGGAGGTGATGGTGGATAGGAGGCGCGTGTCGGCGGGCGGTGTCGTGTCTTCCGCTGTTTGTTGCTCGGTGTTGTCTATACGCTCTTGTGCCATGGTGGGATTGTTTTAGCGTAAAGGGGGGGAGGGGGCAAAGAATTATTTTATTTACATAGCTCTCTGTATTTTTGTAGTGTCGTTTTATGTCTGATGATGGAGAGTATAGAGGTTCTAGGTTTGTGGGTGATGAAGCGGGTGCATCTGTGCCTTCGTCAAGTCAAAAACCTGAAGACTTATTGGGTAAAGATTTTCCGCCATCATATCATTAGATCGACAGAATATGGTGATGCTTTTTCTTTGCAGGTGATGGTGCCCAATGGTGATACGTATAACTTAAAAAGGCTGGGCTTATTTGCAAAGGATAATGTCCTTGCAGGTGAGCTTTACGAATGGTTGATGGATACGATCGCGGATGTTCGTGATGGACAAATTAAGATTAGCGAGTTTCCTGTCGTGACAAAACAGCCTAGCTTGCTGCATAACCCACTTGAGGCTCCTGTTTATGAGCCTGACTTAATTAGTCGATTTTGATCTTAAGCCCGTCTTTCCAGCACATAATCGGCTAATTCGCAGAGTATTTTTTCTCGGCCTTCGAAGATTTTTAGGTGGCGTTTGGCTTGGGCGATGAGCATTTCGGCGCGGCCTTTGGCGGCGTCTTTGCCCATGGTGGAGACGAAGGTGGCTTTGCCGGCGGCTTCGTCTTTGCCGGTGTCTTTGCCGGTGTCTTGGGGGTCGGCTTCGACGTCTAGGATGTCATCGGTGACTTGGAAGGCTAGGCCTAAATCGTAGGCGTAGTTGCATAGGGCGCGGCGTTGGGGTTCGCTGGCGCGGCCAAGGATTGCTCCGGCTTCGCAGGCGAAGGCCATGAGTTTTCCGGTTTTCATGCGTTGGAGGCGGGAGATTTCGCCTGCATCGAATTCTACGTCGTCGCGCTCGGCGATGAGGTCGAGCATTTGCCCGCCGACCATGCCGTGTCCGCCGGATGCTTGGGCGAGGGTGCGGACAAGCTCGCATCTTACGCGGGGGTCTTCGTGGGTGTCGCGGTCGGCTAGGACTTCGAAGGAGAGGGTTAGGAGCGCATCGCCGGCGAGGATGGCGGTGGCTTCGTCATATTGTTTGTGAACCGTGGGGTGGCCGCGGCGCAGGGCGGCGTCATCCATGGCCGGAAGGTCATCATGGACGAGGGAGTAGCAATGCATAAACTCGATCGCGGCGGCGACGCGGCGCGCGCGGGAGGAATCAACGTTAAAGAGGAAGGCGGAATGCATGGCGAGGAAGGGGCGCAGGCGCTTTCCGCCCGAGAGGACACCGTGGCGCATTGCATCATAGAGCGGCTTTTCCGCGTCTTCGGTGGCGGGAAGGAGGCGCTCGATGGTGAGGTTTACACCGTCCGTAACTTCGTCCATTGCGGATTGGAGTTGGGGGGAGGCGTCGCGGGGTGATGGCATGTTTGTTCCTTTTTTATTTTTACGCGAAGTTACGAAGGGGCGAAGATTTTGTTTCTATGCGGCAAAGCTGTGATTATTTGAATCGCTACGATCACGGAGAACACTACGGTTTTTGTTCTTGCGTCGAGTTTAGAGCAATGTCGTTGTGATCTTTGTGTGCGTTGTGGTTCATTTTTAATGCCTGCGGCGCTTTTTTTATCTTCGTATCTTCGCTCCTTCGCGTTTTAATTATTATTCATCTAGTGGTTCTGTTCCCAATGCTCCGTCGGGGGCAATGGTGATTTTTTCGATTTTGGCGCGGGCGTCTTTTAGGCGGGATTCGCAGTGTTTTTTGAGGGCGATGCCGCGTTCGTAGCTTGTGATGGATTGTTCTAGCGGGGCGCTGCCGCTTTCTAGGGCGCGGACGATTCCTTCGAGTTCGTTTAGGGCGTCTTCAAACGATAAAGATTCAATGGTTTGTGTTTGGCTCATAGTGTTGGAGTTTATGCGAAAGTTCGATTACTCTCAAGATATGAATCACGCTAACCCGCATAATTATCAAATTCCGTCCGGTATTCGCGTTTATGCGATTGGGGATGTGCATGGGCATGTGGATTTGTTGGCGCAGATGCATGAGGCGATTTTTGCCGATATTGCGCGGGATACGCCGGAGTGGGCGGTGATTGTAACGCTAGGGGATTATGTGGATCGTGGGCCGGATAGTCGCGGGGTGATTGATTTTTTGATGGGGCAGGCGGCGCGGGATGATGGTGTGGGCCGCGTGTTTATTCGCGGGAATCATGAAGACGGAATGTTTGATTTTATGCGTGAGCCTTTTTCTTCGGCATGGTTGCAATGGGGCGGAATTGAGACGTTGCGTAGTTACGGGGTTGAATTTGATGTGGATGATTATGCGGCGATATTGCCGCGCGAGCGGGAGGATGCGGCGGCGGCGTTGAAGGCGGCGTTGCCAAAAGCGCATGTGCGGTTTTTGGAGGCTTGTGTATCCTCGCATGTGATTGGGGATTACCTGTTTGCGCATGCGGGGGTTGATCCGTTGAAGCCCTTGGCAGAGCAAGTGCATAAGGATTTTTCACGTAGCCGTCAGCCGTTTTTGAGTTGGTATAAGGAGGCGGATTATGCGCCGCTCGAGAAACGTGTGGTGCATGGGCATACGATTGGTAAAGAACCGATTGAAAGGCCGCATCGTGTTGGCGTTGATACGGGGGCGTATGAGAGTGGGGTTTTGAGTGCGGCGGTGGTTGAGGGCGGTGAGATTCGGTTTTTGCAGGTTGGTGCGGGGTAGTTTTTTGAACCACGACGAGCACAACGAACACTACGATTTCGGTTTTGATGGTGACAAAGGTGTGATGTTGTTGTGATCTTGGTGTGCGTTGCGGTTCAATTTTGATGCCTGCGGCGCTATACTAATCCCAACTTTTGTTCCAATGCGCCGCAGAGGAGGTGGCCGATTAGGATGTGGATTTCCTGGATGCGGGCGGTGGTGGTTGATGGGGCGGTTAGGGTTATGTCGCATAGGTCGTTCATTTTGCCGCCATTATTGCCCGTTAGGCCGATTGTGGTCATGTTTTTATTGGTGGCGGATTTTAGGGCGTTTAGGACGTTTTGGGAGTTTCCGCTGGTGGAGATCCCGATGGCGATGTCGCCGGCGTTCCCTAAGGCCTCGAGTTGGCGGGAGAAGATGTGGTCGAAGCCGTAGTCGTTTCCGGCGGCGGTGAGGGCGGAGGTGTCGGTGGTTAGGGCTATGGCGGGGATTGGTTTTCGATCCGATATGTATCGTATTGTTAGTTCGGTGGCGAGGTGTTGGGCGTCGGCGGCGCTGCCTCCGTTGCCGAAGAAGAGGATTTTGCCGCCATTGGATACGGCGGTGGCGCAGACATCGAGCATGCGTTCGAAGTCTGGTTTTAGGGTTTGGAAGGCTTTTTCCGCGACGGTTAGGTGTTCGTCGTGTTCGGTGCTCCAGTAGGTGTCTAAATCAAAAGTCATATTTTTTCTTGGCTATCGGGATATTCTTGCTTGGGGATGAGATCCTGCGGTTGAGCCGCAGGATGACCAATAAGTTAATTCGGCGTTGTTATGTCGATGGGGCCGGCGCGTTGGGGGGCAGGCTCTGGCTCCATTGGTTTTTCGATGATGATTTTTTGGGTTTCTTTTATGGCTTCGCTGGGTTGCATTGTGGCCTGTTTGGCGGCTAATGCTTCGGCCTCGGCGATTTTCTCGTTAGCGATTTTTTGGCGGTTTTCGGCGAGTTGTTCTTTTGTGAGTTGGAAGCCGCTCATGATTTTAATGCGGGCGCCTTCTTTACGGTTATCAATCGGGATGATTTGGCGTAAGGATTCGAAATGGGTTTGGGTTGATGTTCCGGCGGAAAATGTCACGGGGGCGGAGAAGATTTCTTTGGCCATTATATTGCCGCCCGCGTCTGTTACCGCGACGAAGAAGGGGTAGGAGGCGGAGGCGCTTGCGGTTTCGTTTGTGTTGGCGGTTGCGTCGAATTGGAGTTTCATGTCTACGGTGACGCTGTTTGATTTGTAGGTGCAGGTGCTTTGCCCTGTGCTGATCGTGGCGGTAGAGGTTTGTTCATTGATTGTGGCGAGATCGTTTACGATTTCGATTTGGGGGCAGCTATCGTGTGCGATGAGGGTGTCGGTTTTCGATGTTTCGATTTTTGTTTCTACGGCGCTTGTGAACCCATCGAGGGTGGGCCAGTTTATGCTGCTTACGTCTTCTTGGATTGCGTCGAAGGTTTTGCACGCGGATAGGGAGGTTGCGATGAGGGCTATACTCAGGAATTTAGCGAGGATTTTCATTGTTTACAGCTTTCATTGATTGCTTGAATATATGAGCCGATGCGGGCATAAAAAGCAAGTCTATGGAGAAGAAAAGCAAGATCGAGATTTTATTGGCGGCGCCGCGCGGGTTTTGTGCGGGGGTGGATCGGGCGATTCAGATTGTGGAGCGGGCGATTGCGAAATATGGCGCGCCGGTTTATGTGCGGCATGAGATTGTGCATAACAAATTTGTGGTGGATAATCTAAAGGCGCAGGGGGCGGTGTTTGTCGAGCGTTTGGATCAGATTCCCGATGACGGGCAGCCGGTGATTTTTAGTGCGCATGGGGTGGCCAAGAGTGTGCCGGAAGCGGCGGCGGCGCGGGAGATGTTTTATATTGATGCGACGTGTCCATTGGTGAGTAAGGTGCATCGGGAGGCGGAGCGGTATTATAAGCAGGGGTTACAGATTATCCTGATCGGGCATGCGGGCCATCCGGAGGTTGTGGGCACGATGGGGCAATTGCCGGAAGGGGCGGTTGTGTTGGTTGAGACTGTGGAGGATGTTGAGAATCTCAGAATCTCGGAATCTCGGAATCTTAGTTATTGTACGCAGACGACTTTATCGGTGGATGATACGGCGGCGATTGTGGCGGCTTTGCAGGTGCGGTTTCCGGATATTCAGGGGCCGCATAAGGAGGATATTTGCTATGCGACGACCAACCGGCAGGCGGCGGTGAAGGCGATTGCAGCGGAGGCGGATGCGTTGATTGTGATTGGTGCGCCTAATTCCTCGAATTCTAATCGTTTGGTGGAGGTCGGGGCGATTCATGGTTGCGATAAGGCGATGATGGTGCAGCGGGCGGCGGATTTGGATTGGGATTGGATTGAGGGTGTGAAGGTTCTGGGGCTTAGTGCGGGGGCTTCTGCGCCGGAGGTTTTGGTGGATGAGGTGATTGATGCATTGCGCGCGCGGTATGATGTGAATGTGCGCGAGGTGGCGATTACGAAAGAGAATGTGTATTTTAAGATTCCACGTATACTCAATGAAGAGGTGGCGTAATGATTTTTACGCGAAGTTACGAAGATGCGAAGAGTTTTGTTTTTTCGGCGTATTACATTAAAAAATTTCGCAGCTTCGCTTCTTCGCGTTTAAATTTTAATGCCTGCGGCGCTTGAGGGTTTGATGAATAAAGTAATTACATTATTAGGGATGTCCGGTGCGGGGAAGACGCATTTTTCGGCTCGGATGGTGGGGTGGGGATGGTCGCATTATTCTAATGATTATGAGATTGCGAAGCGGCTCGGGATATCGGTTACGGTGGATGATCTTTCGGCGTTATCGGCGTTTGTCGGGCAGGTTGGGGATGTTGAGCGGGGTGGCTTGAGCCTTGAGGAGTTTAAGCGGCGGCAAGTGGCGTATATGGATGCGGAGATGGATGTGCTGCGTGATATGCCGGAGGGGGCAGCGCGGTTGGTGAATGATTCTACGGGGAGCTTTTGTGAGATTGAGGATGAGGGGGTGATTGCGGAGGTTGCGGCGAAAAGTACGTTGGTTTATATTGAGACGGATGCGGCGAGCCATGAAGAGGTTATTCAACGGGCGGTGGAGTATCCTAAGCCGCTTTATTTTCCGCCGGCGTTGTTTGACGGGTGGGTTGAGGAATATTGTGAGGTGCAGGGCACTCAGGTGGATGGGATTGTGCCGAATGATTTTTCGGCGTGGGTTTTTCCGAAATTGTTTGCTTCGCGGTTGCCGAAATATGAGCGGTTGGCGGCGGAGTATGGGGTGAAGGTGCGGGCGCAGGACTTGCATGCGTGTGAGGATGAGGCGCAGTTTTTGGCGTTGGTAAAAAAATAAACCACTACGATCACGGCGAACACGACGATTTTTGTGCTTACGTTGATATTTGAACAATATCGTTGTGATCTTTGTGTGCGTTGTGGTTCAAAATTATTGCGGCTTTGCCGCGAGGATAAAATTACATGTCTGAGAAAAAAATTGAGATTTATACGGATGGGGCGTGTAGTGGGAATCCCGGGCCGGGGGGCTGGGGGGTGTTGTTGCGTTATGGTGAGCATGAGAAAGAGATGTGTGGTGGGGAAGCCGAGACGACGAATAACCGGATGGAGATGATGGCGGTGATTGAGGCGTTGGGGGCGCTTAAGGGGCGGTCTTGTGTGGATTTGTATACGGATAGTAAATATGTGATGCAGGGTATTACGGAGTGGATTGAGGGGTGGAAAGCGCGCGGGTGGAAGACGGCGGGGCGCAAGCCGGTGAAGAATGTGGATTTATGGCAGGCGATGGATGCAGCCGTGGCGGCGCATGATGTGCGTTTTCATTGGGTGAAGGGGCATGCGGGGCATCCTGATAATGAGCGGGCAGATGAACTTGCCCGCAAGGGGATACCGCGTTAGATTTTTGACCGCGGAAGTCACTGAGGTAAGAAGAGAAGTCACAGAGGTTTTTGTTTTGTCATTGCGAGGAAGGCGAAGCCTGACGCGGCAATCCATCACCTTTACTATCGGTAAGTATAGGTGATGGATTGCTTCGCTGTGCTCGCAATGACGGGTGGGGGAGTTATCCACAAGGGTTTCTGCGGGTTTTGGGGTTATTTTTCAATCTTAAGATCTTTTTAAGATTCGTAGCCGAATGTGGGGGTATGAACCCGATAGGAGGCTTTTAAGATGCGTAGTGATAATCCGAGTATAGAATTTCCCCTTCCCCCCGAGATGAATGATGATGCGGGAATTACCGTGTATGCGAAGTTTATGGGGCATTTGCGGCATGTGCCGCATAATCGGGATGAGATTAGGGTGCTTTCCTCGATCCAGTTTACGGCGGATATGATGAATTATACGGATGCGCAGGTGTCTAAGATGTTGGTGGATTTGGGGTTGCGAGCATCGCGGATGGCGTTTCCGGCGGAGTATCTGGATTTTGCGGATGCGGCGTTGATGCGTAATCCGTGGGATGTCGGTGGGCCGAATGCGGCGTTGCAGGCGTTGCGGGATTATTGGATTGCGAATGGTGAGGATCAATTTGCGGCGGCGAAGCGGGGTTATGCGGTTGTTGATGATACGATTTATGAAGGTTGCGTTTAGGCCCTAGGGCTTGGGTGGATTACACGGACAAGCCGTGTAATGACGGATATAGGGGGTGTCTAATCGTTATATCGGCGGCCTTCGGGGAGGGTGGCGTTGTTGTCGGTTTTGAAGTTCCAGAAGCTGCTGTCGTTTTGTGATGTGCCGGATGGGTTGCTCAGGCGGTGGAGGAGGTTTTGGAATCCGGAGAAGAACGGGACTTGGTGGCGGTAGGGCGCGTACATGTGGTTGCTTTTGGCCATTACGTGTCGCCAGATATGGGCGGGGTAGCTGCCGCCGGTTACGCGTTTCATGGAGGTATTGTCGTCATTGCCGAGCCATACGGATGTGACGAGGCGGTCGGTGAAGCCGATGAACCATGCGTCACGGCTGTCTTGGGACGTTCCGGTTTTGCCGGAGGCAGGGACGCCGAAGGCTGCGCCGCGGCCTGTGCCGACTTCTAAGACGCCTTGCATCATGCCGATAAGCTCACCGGTGGCAACGGGGTTTACGGCGCGGCGGGAGGAGGTTTTGTTTGGGCGTTCATAATAAACCGTGCCGTCTTTATTTGTGATTTTTGTGATGCCATAGGGTTTGACCATGACGCCGCCATTGGCGATGGATGCGTATGCGCCCGTGAGTTCAAGCGGGGAGATTTGGTTTGTCCCGAGGGCGAGGGAGAGGTCGGCGTTGAGGTCGGATTCGATGCCGAGGCGGCGGGCCGTGTTAACCACGGCGTCGGGCATGACGTCTTTCATGAGGTTGACGGCAACGGTGTTTAGGGAGAAGGCGATGGCGGTTTGCAGGTCAACTTCGCCGTAATATTTATGGCCGAAATTTTTGGGGCGGTAGCGGCCTTCGGTGATTTTTTCATCCATGATGAGGTCATCGGGTTTCCAGCCATGTTCGAGCGCGGTGAGGTATATGAGCGGTTTGAAGGAGGAGCCGGGTTGTCGGGCGGCTTGGCTGGCGCGGTTAAACTGGCTTTCGCCGTAATCTTTACCGCCGACCAATGCGACGACTTGACCGTTGGGGCGCATGACGACGACCGCGCCTTGGGTCATGTTTTTATCTTCGCCGTATTTGCGGATTGTGGTGGCGAGGGCATCCTCGGCGGTGGCCTGGATTTTCGGGTTCATCGTGGTTTCGACGATGATATCTTCGGTTGGCGTGCCGATGAGCTCGTCTAGCTGGTTTACGATCCAATCGGAGTAGTAGCGTTCGGCCTCACCCGACGGTTTGCGGCGGGGTTTGGGGATGAGGGTGCCGATGGCGGTGCGGTTGTCTTCGGTTAAGTACCCTGCGTCGACCATGGCGTTGATGACGACATCGGTGCGTTGTTTGGACTTTCCTGGGTTGGCGAGGGGGGAGTAGCGGGAGGGAGCCTTTAGCAAGCCGGCGAGGGTGGCTGCTTCGCGGGTGTTGATTTGCTGGATCGGTTTTTTGAAATACAGGCGGGAGGCCGCATCAACGCCATATGCGCCGGAGCCGAGATAGACGCGGTTGAGGTAGGCGGCGAGGATTTCGTCTTTGCTAAGCTCGTATTCCAGCCAGATGGCGAGCATGGCTTCTTGAATTTTGCGTTTTAATTTGCGATCGCGGGAGAGGAATAGGTTTTTGGCGAGCTGTTGGGTGATGGTGGAGCCGCCTTGGGCGAAGCGTTGTTCCTTTGCATTGACGAACATGGCGCGGGCGAGGCCGATCGGGTCGATACCGAAATGGTAGTAAAAGCGCCGGTCTTCGGTGGCGAGGACGGCATCGATGAGGATTTGGGGGATGTTTTCGGTTGTGATTTGTTCACCGACGATGTCACCGTAACGCGCGATGACGTTGCCGTTGGCGGCCTTTACGGTGATGGAAGATTTGCGTTCGAAGCTGGCGTTTTGGGTGATGTCGGGGAGTTCGGTCGCGTAATAGGCGCAGATTCCGGCGA
>JBOEFZ010000014.1:0-67731 GCA_050633165.1 Alphaproteobacteria bacterium
GAGCTTGCGGTCGCAAGCTTTGGGGTGTTTGGAAGATTAGTTCGTTGTGGTGGAGAGGCTTTGAGTTACGCGCTGCGCGCTAGGCCTCGCGCAGCTTCGCTGCTCCGGCAGGGGCGGACGCATGGGCGTCCGAGCTTGCAGTCGCAAGCTTAGGGGAGGGTTTGGAATGACATCGTGTTTAGGTTTGTATTATCGGGGAAAATTTGTAAGGTGCTTTTATGAAGGTTATTTACACATTTTTGATTGCTCTTACGATTTTGGTGGCGGATCAGGTTTCTAAGATCTGGATGTTGGATTTCCTTATTGGTGGAGATGTTACGCGGTTTAACTCTGTTGAGGTTTTGCCGTTTTTTAATCTGGTGACGGTTTGGAATCAGGGGGTTAGTTTTGGCTTGTTTAGTAATGATACGGATATCGGGCCTTATTTGTTGATTGCGCTGTCGGTTATTATTGCGGTTGGGTTTGCGGTTTGGGCGTTTCGGACGCAGGATAAATTTCATCATATCGGGATTGCGATGGTGATTGGCGGGGCGATCGGGAATGTAATTGACCGGTTTCGTTTTGGCGCGGTGTTTGATTTTTTAGATGTGCATGTGGCGGGTTATCACTGGCCTGCGTTCAATATTGCGGACTCGGCGATTTGCGTGGGGGTATTTATCCTCATGCTCTATGCGTTTTTATTTGAGAAAAATGTTCAAGGCGGGGAGAATATTTAGTATGACTCATCTTATGAAGAAAAATATTTTTGTATTGATGGCTTGTATAGGGCTTACCGCTTGTGGTGGCGCGAAAGAGCAGCTTGGGCTGAATAAGCAAGTGCCGGATGAGTTTAAGGTGATTACGCGTGCGCCGCTACAGATGCCGCCGGATTATAGTTTGCGTCCCCCTGCCCCCGGTACGCCGAGGCCGCAGGAGCAGAGCACGATTGATGCCGCGTCGGAGGCGGTGTTTGGTGAGGCCGCGCAGGGCAGTAGCGGTGTCAGCAGTGGCGAGAATGCGTTGTTGCAGGCGGCGGGCGGCAATGCGGTTAGTCCTGATATCCGTGCGAAGATTGATGCGGAGGCGCTCGAATATTCCGATAGCAACAAGCCTGTTGTGGATCGTCTTTTAAACCTGACCAAGGGGCAAAAAGAGGTAGCCGCCGAGATTGTTGATGCGAAGGCGGAGCGGGAGCGGATTGAAAATAACGAAGCGGCGGGCAAGCCCGTAACAGCAGGCGAAACGCCCAGTATCGAGGATTAATTAGCGATGCGTATTGCCGCAATTTTTGCCGCTGTTATTCTTATTTTAGCGGGCGGGTATGTGCTTTCGCCGCATACGCCGGTGAGTGTTGAAGGGTTATTTTCGGGGGAAGATGAGATCGTCGTGGAGGCGGTTCAGCCCCCTACTCCGCAGAAAGTTTTCAATGCGTCCGAGACGGTTTTGCAAAACGGGATGCGGGTTGTGGTGGTTCCGAATTATCGTGCGCCTGTTGTTACGCATATGGTGTGGTATAAGGTCGGCGCGGCAGAAGAGCGAGCGGGAAAATCCGGCATTGCGCATTTTTTGGAGCATTTATTGTTTAAGGGTTCGACCGTGATTGGATCTCAGGAGCCTCTTGCGGCGGGGGAGTTTTCGCGGATTATTCGCGGGATGGGCGGCAATGATAATGCGTTTACCTCTCAGGACTATACGGCGTATTTTCAATCTGTGCCTGCCGATGCGTTGGAGCGGGTGATGCGGATGGAGGCGGGGCGGATGAAGGGGGCGCTGTTTGCACAGAAGGATGTTGAGAGCGAGCGGAAGGTGATTTTGGAGGAGCGGCGGCAGCGGACGGATAATGATCCGCGCGGGCGATTTGGCGAGCAGATGCAGGCGGCGGCGTATGTTAACCATCCTTATGGAACGCCTGTGATTGGGTGGTATCATGAGATGGAGGCGCTTAGCCTTGAGGATGCTTATGGGTTTTATCGGGAATATTATGCGCCGAATAATGCGACTTTAATTGTGGCGGGGGATGTCGCGCCGCAGAAAGTGTTTGATTTAGCAGCAGAGATTTACGGGACCTTACCCGCGAATGATGATTTGGCGGATACGGATGCGTGGCGCGTGCGGACGGTTTCGCCGAAGATGCATTCGGAAACGCAGGTGAGCTTATCGCATCCTGCGATTCGTGAGCCGGTTTTGCAGATTTTGTATCGCGTACCGAGTGCGCGGCAGGATAAGGATGCTTCGCTGGCGTTGCAGGTTTTGCAGGAGATTTTGGGCGGCGGGCCGAGCGCACGGTTTTATAAGCGTTTGGTCGTTGAGCAGAAATTAGCGGTGAGTGTGGGGATTTCGTATCGTGCGAATGCGTGGGATGATGGGAGCGCGTGGGTTTATGCGACGCCCGCGCCCGATGTTGATGTAATGGATGTGAAGGCGGCATTGCTTGCGGAATTGCAGGATGTTGTGACGAACGGGGTGACGGGGACGGAGGTTTCCGAGGCGGTGACGCGGATGCGCAATGAGGCGATTTATGCGCGGGATAGTTTGAGCGAGCCGGCGATGGTGATTGGATTGGCGTTATCGACGGGATCGCGCCTTGATGATGTGGAATATTGGCCGGAGGAGATTGGGCAAGTGAGCGCGGCGGATGTTAAAGCGGTTGCGGCGAAATTTTTGAACCCCGATGTGCCCATTGATACGCCGCCCGTGGTTGGTGTTCTTTTGCCGGAGGTTAGCGATGAATAATATTTTACGTCATTGCGAGAACGAACGAAGTGAGGGCGAAGCAATCCATCACCCGAACAGGCACATAAGGAGCTGGATTGCCGCGTCGCTGCCGCTCCTCGCAATGACGATTCTTTTAGCGCTTCCTGCTCGCGCGGCCGAGGAGCCTTTGCTCGATATTCAACGGGTGGTTAGTGAGAGCGGGATTGAGGCTTGGCTAGTTGAGGATCATTCTGTGCCGGTTATCGCGGTGAAGTTTTCGTTTTTGGGGGCGGGGGCGAAGCAGAATGATGCGGCGGCGCAGGGTTTGGCGCAGCTTATGTCTAATACGATGGATGAGGGCGCGGGCGATTTGGATGATCAGGCGTTTCAAAAGGCGCTGGCGGATCATTCGATATCGCTGTCGTTTTCTTCGGGACGGGATCATTTTGGTGGGGCGGTTAAGACGCTTTCAAAATATCAGGATGAGGCGTTTGACTTGCTGCATATTGCGCTGGCGCAGCCGCGATTTGATGCGGATGCGGTGGAGCGGATGCGCAAAGCCAATCAGAGCCGGATTCGTTCCTCGCTTTCCGATCCTAAATGGATTGCGGCGCGGTTTTTGAACGATGTGGCGTATGCGGGGCATGCTTATGCGCTCAATAGCGGCGGGACATTGACGAGTTTGGCGACGATTACGCCGGAGGATTTGCGGGATTATCATGACGCTATGATCGGACGGAATAATTTGCGGGTTGCGGTTGCGGGGGATATTACGGCCGAGGCAGTGAAGGGCGTTTTGGATCGTGTTTTCAGTGGTTTGCCGAAGGTTTCGATTGCAGCGAGCGAGGATTTGGATTTGCAAAATCAGGGCGAAGTGGTTTTGTATGAAAAGGACATTCCACAGACGATTATCAGCATCCTACAGCCCGGAATTTCGCGGCATAACAACGATTATCATGCGGCAAAGGTGATGAATTTTATCCTTGGCTCGTCGGGTTTTGGCTCTCGCCTTACCGAAGAGATACGTGAGAAACGCGGCCTAACTTATGGAATTTATTCCGGAATTTTTGGTATGGCGCATTTTGACGGGTTGTCGGTTTCGACCTCGACGAAGAATGAGAGTGTGGCGGAGATGTTGGGGCTTATTAAGGCTGAGTTCGAGGCGATGCGTGAGGATGGGATTACGACAGAAGAGTTGGCGGATGCGAAGGCGTATTTGCTGGGGTCTTTGCCGCTGTCCCTTACCTCGACCGATAAGATTGCGGGGTTGATGCTCTCGTTGCTGGTGGATGATTTGCCGATTGATTATCTGGATAATCGGGCCGAGGCGATCCGTAGCATGAGCGTTGAGGATGTGAATGCGGTGGCGGAGAAGTTGCTTACGCCCGAGAAGTTTTTGACCGTGTTGGTCGGACAGCCGGATGGGGTTGAGCCTTCGCAGATTAGAAGCGAGATTCCGAATGTTGAATAAGGATTGCGTAGCGGCGCTGCGAGCGCATTTGGAGGCGATTCGGGATGATCGCATTGGTGATTACCTTAAAAACGATACGGATCGATTTGAAAATTTATCGCAGTCGGTAAATGGCGTTTTATTTGATTATTCCAAGCATCATGTGACGGCGGAGACGATCACGTTATTGATGGATTTGGCGGGGAAGTGTGATTTAGAGAATAAGCGCGATACGATGTTTTCCGGTGCGCCGGTGAATGCGTCGCAAGGGCGGGCGGCGCTGCATCCGGCGTTGCGTGGGTCGGTTGATGCGGATTTGGAGATTGATGGCGAGAATGTAAGCGAATTTGTCGATGCGACAAAAGCGCAGATGCGGACAATTTCGGAGGAAATCCGCAACAACCCGAAGATTACCGACATCATCAATATCGGGATTGGTGGCTCTGACCTTGGGCCGCGCATTGGGTGTGAGGCGTTGGCGCATTATCGTGACGGGCCGCATGTGCATTTTGTGGCGAATATTGACGGGCAGCGTTTGGCGGATTTGTTTGATCGGCTCAACCCCGCGCAATGTGTGTTTGTGATTTCGTCCAAAACCTTTACGACGCAAGAAACATTGATGAATGCCTATGCCGCGCGGGATTGGTTTTTGGCGCATTGTGATGAGGATCAGGTAGCGGCGCATTTTTATGCGGTGAGTGCGAATACGGCGGGCGCGGAGGATTTCGGCATTGCGGCGCATAATGTTGTGCCGATGCGCGATTGGGTCGGTGGACGGTTTAGCGTTTGGGGCGGGATTGGCTTGCCCCTCGCGGCGTCGATCGGGTTTGACCGGTTCGAAGAGTTTCTAGGCGGGGCGCGGATGATGGATACGCATTTTCGCGATGCGCCGCTCGTGGAGAATATCCCTGTGATTATGGCGATGCTCGGGGTTTGGTATCATAATTTTTGGGATTATCCGGCGCATTGCGTTGTGCCATATGCGCAGACGATGACGAGCTTTTCACGCTATGTCATGCAGATTGATATGGAATCGAACGGTAAGGCGGCGGCGCTTGGTGGCGGATTTGTGGATTATAAGACCGCGCCGATCACCTTTGGTGAGCCAGGGACAAATGCGCAGCATGCGTTTTTCCAATTGCTGCATCAAGGAACGCAAATTGTGCCGGTTGATTTTATTGCCGCCGTAGAGACGGAGCATAATTACCCCGCGCATCATCAAAAGCTATTGTCCAATGCTTTGGCGCAATCTCAGGCGATGATGATGGGCGATGCGCAGGAGATAGAGGCGCAGCATTTCGAGGGGAACAGGCCGAGCAGTACAATTTTGCTCGATCGACTTGACCCGAAACATCTGGGGATGTTGATGGCGATGTATGAGCATAAGGTGTTTGTGCAAGGGGTGATTTGGGGGATTAATTCCTTTGACCAGATGGGGGTCGAGCTCGGGAAGCGTCTCGCCGATACGATTGAGGATGCTTTTGATAGCGACAGGGTTTTGGAGGGGGCCGATGCCTCGACACGAAATCTTATGCGGCATATTTTGCAAAAACGCGTATGATTTTTTAACCACAGATGAACACGGATAAACACAGATTTTAAAGTGCTTACATCTTATCTGTGGTTCGTATCATTGAAACGGATATAATAATACGCGCTATGAAAGATAATCTTCCCGACCATGATGCCCTGCCCGTTTTATCGCAGGGCGAGCTTAACGACATTTTGGAAAAGCATGTGATGTATTTGCGCGGGCAGATTGGCGGCGTGCGGGCGGTGGTGCAGTATCAGGATTTGTCGGGTTTACGTTTTGGGCGGGCGGATATTAATGGGGCGGATTTTACGGCCTCGAAATTGGCGGGGGCGGATTTGTCGGGCTGTTACGCGCATACGGCGATTTTCTTTGCCTGTGATTTGCGGGATGTGGATTTTCGGGATGCGGTTTTAACGCGTTGTGATTTACGCGGGGCGTATGTTGCGGGGGCGGATTTGACCGGCGCGGACTTGGCCGAGGCAGACATGCGGATGGGTAAGATCATGCAGCGCGGGGCGAATGGTTTGTTGGAGGATCGGGCGCGTGCGGGCGGGGATGGCGCGCAGACGGTGTTTAAGGGCGCGAAGCTTAGCGCTGCTAATCTGCGGGATAGTCGCGTTTATGGAGCGGATTTTTCCGATTCCGATATGAGCCATGCGGATATGAAATTTGCAGATATGGAGGATGCGAATTTTCGCGGGGCGAATATGTCGGACACCGATTTAACGGGCGCGAATTTAACACAGGCCAATATGACGCAAGCCGTGTTGAGCGGGACAGTTTTTGCGCAAAATGAGAGCATGGGATTGCGGGATGATGGCGCGATTACCAATGCGAATTCAGGGCATTTATTGGAGAGGCTGGGGGCTTCGCTAGAGTCATTGTTGAGTGAGCATATGCGTTGGGTGGAGAGTGAGGGCGCAGATGGGAGACAGCTTGATTTGAGCGGGTATGATTTGCGCGAGGTTGCAGATTTACAGCGCTATTCCATGACCGCGATTTGTGCGAAGGGGGCGAATTTTTTAGGGCAGAATATGCGCGGCATTGCGATGCAATCGGCGGTTTTGGACGGGGCGGATTTACGCGATTGTGATTTGCGGCAAGCGGATTTGCGCGGCTCGCGCTTTCAAAGGGCGCTCTTGACGCGGGTGAATTTGCGGGGGGCGCGGCTTTGTGCGCTTGAATTTGCGAATGAGGACGGGACGAAGCGCCTGCAGCCGGTGAATATGAGTGGGGCGAATTTACGCTTTGCCGATTTAGCGGGGGCGGATTTACGGGGCTGTATTTTGATGGGGGTTGATTTTGCATCTGCAGATTTGCGCGGGGCGGATTTGACAGGGGCGGATTTGAAGAACGCCAAGATAGATGATGCGCGTATGGATGGCGCGGTTGGGGTTTAGTTTTTAAACAACTATAAACCGCAGAGGCGCGGATTTTTTTTATATACGTCATTGCGAGTAGCGTTAGCGACGCGGCAATCCATCTCCTGTACCAACGGAAGGGGCGGGTGATGGATTGCTTCGCTACGCTCGCAATGACGGGGGATAGAAATTATCCACCGTCGGTAGAATTGTTTTTGGGGTAAAGCATGACTCTTTGGCGGTGCGTCGTTAAATTGGGGGCATGCGTATTAGATATCTGCCAGAGACATTGATCAACCAGATTGCTGCGGGGGAAGTGCTTGAGCGGCCGTTTGCGGCGGTGAAGGAATTGGTGGAAAACTCAATTGATGCGGGGGCGAGCAAGATTGATGTGAGCCTTGCCGATGGCGGGAAGAGCCGAATTGTAATTTCCGATAATGGACGCGGGATGAGCGCGGAGGATTTGGCGGCGGCGGTGGATCGGCACGCGACATCGAAATTGCCGGATGATGATTTGGTGAATATCACGCATATGGGCTTTCGGGGGGAGGCGTTGGCCTCGATTGCCGCCGTGTCACGGTTGTCCATTCATACGCGGGAAGAAGGGGGTGAGGCTTGGTCGATCTCCGTTGAGGGCGGGAAGAAGGGGGATATTGCGCCTTCTGCTCATCCGGCGGGGACGCAGATTGAGGTGCGGGATTTGTTTTATGCGACTCCGGCGCGATTGAAATTTTTGAAATCGGAACGTGCGGAATTGATGGCGGTGAAGGATACGTTGACGCGGTTATCGATGGCGAATCCGGATATTGCGTTTACGCTTACGCATAATGGGAAGACAGGTTTGAACCACGCGGCGGTGGGTGAGCATTCGGCGCGGCTCGCCAAGATATTGGGGCGAGAATTTGGGGATAATGCGGTACGGATTGAGGCGGAGCGCGAAGGGCTTAAGCTCTCGGGCTTTGCGGGATTGCCGACGCTGCATCGGGGGACGAGCCAGTATCAGTATCTGTTTGTGAATGGGCGTCCGGTGAAGGATAAGTTGCTGCATGGCTGTGTGCGGGCGGCGTATGCGGATGTGTTGCATGGCGGGCGGCACCCGATGCTTGCGTTGTTTTTGGAGGTTCCGGCGGATGAGGTGGATGTGAATGTGCATCCGGCAAAGGCGGAGGTGCGTTTTCGTGATCCGGGGCTTGTGCGCGGGATGATAATTTCGGCGTTGAAGATGGCGCTGCATGAGCATGGGACGCGGACATCGAGCAGTGTGTCGAGTGCGGCGCTTGGTAAGTTTCAACAGGGGAACTTGGGTAATGATCGCTATACCCCTTCCCTGCCGATGCATCGGGGGCATAATGCGGCCGTGCCACGGAGTTATATTAATCATGGGCTAGCCGAGAATGTGCAAAATGCTTATGCACCACAGGGCTCGTTTATGATGGCGGAAGCGCCGGCGGCGCGGGCGGAGATTGTGCATGAGCCGCAGGTAGAAGCGCAGAGCTTTCCCCTTGGCGCGGCGCGGGCGCAGATTCATGAGAATTATATTATCGCGCAGAGCGATGAAGGCCTCGTGATTGTAGATCAGCATGCGGCGCATGAGCGCCTTGTGTATGAGCGGTTCAAGGCGCAGGTTGAGGAGCGGGGGGTGGAGAAGCAAGGCTTGCTCACGCCCGAGATTGTGAATTTGGAAGAGAGCGAGGCGGAGCGGTTGCTTGGGTTTGCGGGGGAGCTGGCGAAATTGGGTTTGGAGATTGAGGCCTTTGGCGCGGGGGCAATTGCGGTGCAGGCGATTCCGGCTTTGCTCGGCGCAAAACCGGATGTCGAGAATTTGATTCGCGATTTGGCGGATGAAATTACCGAGCGGAGCAGCGCGGATGGTCTAAAAGAGCGCTTGAATGATATTTTATCCACGATGGCGTGTCATGGATCGGTACGCTCCGGGCGGCGGATGAATGCGGATGAGATGAATGCGTTATTGCGGGATATGGAGGCGACGCCCCTATCGGGGCAGTGTAATCATGGACGACCGACCTCGATTACGTTATCGTTGGAGGATATTGAGAAGCTATTCGGGCGGCGCTAGAACCCTTCCGCAAAAAGTCATCTTTTGGTAATCTGCTTCGTCACTGCGATACTCGGATGCGCACGTACACCCACGTACGCTTACGCTCCTGCGTTTCTTGTTCCTCGCATCTTATCCAAAATCTAACCTTTTGCGGAAGGGTTCTATAATACACATTCGACAATTTTCGACGGCTGTATTATCCTTAATCGAAACGACTATGTTTAAAGGATTGAGTTATGGCAGATAAAGAGCAAAAGACGATTTATAATATTTACGGGTTATTCGGGGTGACGCTTGCGTTGTCGATTGTACCGACGATTTCGGCGGCGAGCATTTGTTTGGTATTTTTTCTTGTGACGTTGATTGCGGCGTATGTTCTGCGCGGGAGGGCGGAGGAGAATAGCCTGATCGAAAATCATATGACTTACGTAATCCGGACGGTTTGGATTGTGTCGTTACTGTCGGTTGTCACGGTTGGGTTGGCGACGCTTTATATGTTGCCGCGTATTGATTATACGGCGTTTCAATCTTGCGCGGATGCGATTGCGGGGCAAGGGGTTGCCGCGCTTGAGGCGATGGGCATGGCGGAGCTGCAGGCTTTGACGCAGCCTTGTGTGAGTGATTTTGTGAATATGAACCATAATACGCTGCTCATGGCGGCGTTGATTGGGGGGGTGCCGTTGATTTTGTATATGGGATATCGTTTTGCGAAAGGTGTTAGCCGCGCGGCGAAGGGGTATCGGCTGGCGAATCCGAAGAGTTGGGTTTGATTTTTAAACCGCGGAGACGCGGAGGGCGCGGAGTTTTTTTGAGAGACGTCATTGCACGCTTTATGCGTGTAATCTATCTCGCGGTGAGTAGATTACACGGATAAACCGTGTAATGACGACAGCTCTGCTTACAATAGATCGAGATAGCGGAGGGCGGCTTTTAGCTCTGCTTTGATGATATTGTCTTTTTGTTCTTGGGCGGGATCGGGGCCGTAGAAGTCTTCGTTGTAGATTTCGGCTTTGAAATTTTCTTCGATGCGCATGGCGGTGAAGATTTCGGGGGCGGTGCGTCCCTCCTCCATCGCGTTCATGGCTAGGACTAGCGAGCCAGCCAATGAGGATACTAATTGCAGGACGGTGAAATGTGCGTCGTCTAGGGCGGTTACGTAATCGGTGACGGCTTTGTGGGCTTGCTCGCTTTGGGTGATCGCGGTGAGGCCGGTGGTGGTTTTGAGTGGGGTTTTGAAATATGTTTCGAACCATTTGAGGTAGGGATTTAGGGTGATTTCTTGCGCCTCTTTCAGTGCGGGTGGTTCGTCGGTGAAGTAGCAAACAAGGTCGGTATCGAGATATTTAAGCAGCGTGTTTTGGATGGTTTCGCGCTCCGCCCCGATGCGGTCGATTTGGGTGGAGAGGATTTGGGTGAGGGGCATTGTGTCGGGCTTGATCTCCTCCTCTTGCGCCATCCATTCGGATTGCAGGGCGTTGGCGATGGCATTGTTTCCGGCGATGAGTGTTGCCTTCATCGGGGTTTTTACGGGACGGCCGTCGAGGTGGATCTCAAAGCCGCCGTCGGTTTTGTGGGTTGAGACTAGTGTGTAGAAGCGTTTCATCGTGCGGGAACTCCTACTGCTTGTTTCAGGACGCTTAACTTGCCGTCTTCGCGTTTAAGGATGAGGGCGGCCGCGCGTTCGGTTTTTCCGTCATTGATGAAAGTTTGGGCGTTGAGTTTTGCGTCGATATCCATGGTTGTGTTTTTGAGGGCGAAGATTTCGCTCCATGCCGTTAGCATATTCATGAGGCGTGATCCGCCCTCGAAATCTGCCATGTCGAAACGGTAGGCGTTGAGGCGGCCGCTTAATTTTTGCCTGCTAACTTCGATGTCCATTTCGGTTTCGGTTTTATGTTCTATCGTTTTTACATCGCCGCGAATGCTCATATTGCCATTGCGGTTACGGAGGATGGAGAATGCGCCGCTTAGGATTTCTTGCCCGTTATGGGCGGCGGTGAAATCACGGATGTGGAAGCCGCCGATTTTGCGGGGGCGGAAAATGCCTTTGGCGGTGATCGTGCCGACATTCATGATGAAATCACCGTCTTGGGGGAGGGTGAAGTTTTTGCCTTTGCTCTGCAGCGCAATTTCGGCGTTTATTTTATGGGGGCCGATTTTTCCTTGGGCCGCGAGGAAGGCTTCGCCCGTTGGCGTTTCATCGATGCCGATGCGCTCAATCTCGACGCTTTGGGCATTGAGGGTGCCGGGGAGGAAGCTTGCGCCTTCGATTTGCAGGTTTTGGAGTTTGCTGCGGCTGGTGATGACGTCCCAGAAGCTGATTTTCAATAGGGCGCTTTCGATGCGGCCTTCGGCGATGAGGTCATCGTCTTTGTGGAGTTCGATGTTGCCGGCGTCGATTGTGACGGCGGGGAAGAAGGTCATTTTATGCAGTGTTCCGATCTCTGCGCGCATGCCGGTGGCGGCGGTGATGTAATCTGAGACGGCGGCTTTTAGGTTATCCGAGCTGCCGCCCATATTGGCCAGCACGGTTAGCATCACCGCGAAAAAGGCGATGAGTATGGCGGTGATTTTGATGATGCGGGATAGCCACTTGCGCATTGTGAATCTTCCTATTTTAAAAGCCACTTTTTTACGAAAATGCTTTGCATTTTCTAGTTTTACGCGCTTCTCGCGCGCCTCGCACTTGCTCGGTACAATTTTGAAACGCGGGTTTCAAAATCACTATTTTTTCTTATACCCCTTATCCCTAATTCGCAAAAGGATCGGTTTTTAGGTTAGGGCTAAATCCTAGGGCTTTCCAGCTTTTCTTTAGCTCGGGCGGTAGGGGCGCGGTGATATCCAGCGTGCCGTTGCGGAAAGGGTGCGCCATGATGATGCGGCGGGCGTGGAGGTGGAGGCGGTTGGCCATGTCCACGCCTTTTAAATCCGCTTCGGCTTTGCGTCTTGCTTCGTGCCATTCTTCTTGTTCGGGCAGGCGGGCGTATTTTTTATCGCCGACGATGGGGCAGCCGATGGCTTCGGCATGGACGCGGATTTGGTGGGTGCGTCCGGTGCGCGGCCAAAAGGCGACGAAGGCGGCGGAGGTTAAAGCTTTTTCAAGGACGATGAAATCGGTGATGGCGGTTTTGCCCTCTTCTTCATCGATGACCATGCGTTCCTTATTGCTACCGCCGGATTTGATGAGGGGGGCTTTGATTGTGCCTTCTTCTTGGTGCGGGGTCGGGGAGGTGATGGCCCAGTAGATTTTCTTGATCTCGCGGGATTTGAAGGCATCGCCCATTTTGGTGGCCGCATTTGATGAACGCGCGAGGAGGAGGATGCCGCTCGTGTCCTTATCAAGGCGGTGGACGAGGCGCGGGCGGATGCCGTTTTTATCCTTTAACCCGTCTAACATGCCGTCGATATGTATCTTTGTTTTTGTACCGCCTTGGGAAGCGACGCCGTGGGGTTTGTTGATGGCGATGATGTCGGCGTCCTCATAAATCACGAGGGATTTGATGTAGGCGATGTCTTTGTCGGAGAGCTTTCCCGGTCTGCTGAGGGGTTTATTGTCATAGGGCGGGACGCGCACATTTTGTCCGGCGGCAAGCTTTGTGTCGGCTTTGGCACGTTTGCTATCGACGCGGACTTCGCCTTTGCGGATGACCTTTTGGATGAGGCCGTAGGGCATGCCTTGTTTTTTGAGCCAGCGATCTAGGCGCTGCCCGTCATCATCTTGGGTGACTTCGATATTTTGTACGCTCATGCGGTGATCCTCCAGATCAAATAGGTGCCCAGCGCCAATGCGGCGATGGATAATGTTAGTGAGCCAAGCACATAAATGCCCGCGCCGATAAGATCGCCGCGCGTCCAGAGCGTCATAGCGTCCAGCGAAAATGTTGAAAATGTTGTGAAGGACCCTAGGACACCGACGGTGAAGAACATTTTCACCTCGTTCGAAATTTGCCCTGTTGTCATGAAAAATGTGACCAGCGCGCCCATGGCGAATGAGCCGATAACATTAACCGCCAATGTGCCATATGGGAAAGGCTGCGCGATGAGCTTTGTCAGCCCCATATGCATGGCGTATCTTAGGACTGCGCCTAATGCTCCACCGGTGGCGATTGCAGCTATTGTGTTGATCATGTTTCTACCCTACAAGTGTTGGATCGTTTGTAATAGAGTTTCTTCGTATGTTCAATCACTTAAGTACAACACAAAAAGGGATGGCGCTTGCGCTCATCGGGTATACGGCGTTCGCGTTTAGTGATGCGAATGTTAAGCATCTGAGCGAAATTGGCTATTCCAGTTTTCAAATTATCGTTAGCCTTACGGCGATTGGGGCGGGATTGATGTTGGTTTTTTCTTCGTTTTTGGGCGGGGTACAGAGCCTTAGGGATGTGGGGAATTTTAAGACGCACGGGGTGCGGATTGTGTTTAATACGGCGGTGAATGTGTTGTTTGTTTATTGCATTGCGCGGATGCCGATTGCGAGTTTGTATACGGTGATCTTCACCCTGCCCTTTATTGCCGCGATTTTATCGATGATTATTTATAAAGAGCGCGTGAGTGTGCAGCGGTGGATTTCCATTGTTGCGGGGTTTAGCGGCGTTGTAGTGGCGTTTCAGCCATGGCAGGGGGGGGCGGATTTATTCCTGCTGGCGCTTGCGTTTGTGAATACGGTTTGTATTGCTTCGACCTTTTTGGCGGCTCGGAATTTAAAAGGGTCGAGTTTACTTGCGATCGGGTTTTATCCGGTTTTGGGGTCGTGTCTTTTGCTTATGCCGCTCGCGGTGATGAATTTTACGGCGTACGAGATTACGCATGTACCGTTTTTTGTGTTGGCGGGGATCTTGATGAGCACGGGGGTAATTTGCGTCTCCTTTGCCTTTAAAATTGCGGATAGTGCGGTTGTGACCCCGATTGTTTATACGGAGATTTTATGGGCGGTGATTTTTGGCGTGCTGGTGTTCGGGGATTATCCGGATCGTTGGATGTTGGTGGGGGTTGGCATTATTATTCTGAGCGGGGTTTACATGCTGCATAGCGAGAATAGCGCAAAAAAATAGCCAGCCTCTGATGCGAGGCTGGCTATTTTGTATGCTTCAATCTGAAACGGTATTACATCTGCTTCACGCTTTCCAAGAAGGCATCGACGCGGGTTTGCAGGTCGCCGGATTGCTCGGACAAGCCTTTTGCGACCTCTAGCATGGTTGTGGCGGCTTCACCGGTTTCACCTGCGGCTTGTTGTACGCCACCGATGTTCGAGGATACTTCCTGTGTTGCGGCGGATTGCTCTTCTACTGCGCCGGAGATTGCCGTGCTGATTTCATTCACGTTCGAGATTACTTCGGTAATCTTTTTGATTGTCGCCGCAGTGGTTTGGGAGACATTTTGGATATCACCGATTTGCGAGGAGATTTCCTCGGTTGCCTTGGCGGTTTCGGCCGCGAGGGTTTTGACCTCGGACGCGACAACGGCGAAGCCTTTACCGGCGTCACCGGCGCGCGCAGCCTCAATCGTCGCGTTCAGCGCGAGGAGGTTTGTTTGATCCGCGATATCGGAGATAAGCTGCGTTACCTCGCCGATTTTCGAGGCTGCTTCGACGAGGCTGGCGACTAGCTCTTCGGAGCGGCGGGCTTCTTCAACCGCTTCGCCAACGATTGTCACGGAATTTGTTACCTGTCCGGATATTTCATTGACGGAGGATGATAATTCCTGCGTTGCCGAGGCAACGGTGCTTGATTGTACGCTTGTCTCTTCGGCGGCGGCGGCGAGGGTTTGTGCCGTTCCTTGCATTTGTGTTGAAGAGGCCGAAAGCGATTCAACCAAAGAGGATACATTGGTTTCAAAATCCATCGCCAAACGGGCATTTTCTTCCTTACGCGGTGTAAGGTCAGTTGCGAATTTTACGACTTTGAATGGCTTTCCGTTCATATCGAAAATCGGGTTATATGATGCCTCGATCCAGACTTCCTTTCCGCCCTTGCCAAGGCGTTTATACTGCCCGCTGGAAAATTCACCCGTGCCGAGGGCTTTCCAAAAATCTTTATATTCCTGAGAGGCGGCGAAGGCGGGTTCGGCGAACATGCTATGGTGTTTTCCCTTCACCTCATCAAGAGAATACCCCATGACGCTGAGGAAGTTTTCATTGGCATCAATGATTGTGCCGTCCATTTCAAAATGGATGACGGCTTGTGAACGGCTTAACGACTCGACCTGTCCGGTGTAATCCATCATTTTGGAATCAAACCATTCCATCGCGGAACCCAAACGTGATCCATCGGCAGCGAAAAGGGGAATGGCACGCAGGCTAAAGACATGTCCGCTTAGGGAAATTGTTGTTTCATACGGCTCGTTCAATACCGCTAGCATTTTACGTTGATGGGAGGGATCTTTGTGGAAATCATCGATATTTGTACCAATCAGGTTTTTGACGGAAAAGTTTGGCAACGCTTTTTTGATGTCGCCTTCAACGGAGCTTAAGAAATCCAGCACGGCATTATTGGCGGCAATGATATTGAGGTCTGTATCGATGATCATCATTCTTGCCGAAACATCCATAAATGTAGCTAAAATCGCATCAACTTCGAGGGTGTTTTTGCTGCCCCCTTTTGAACCAAAACCCAGTATATTTGAAACAGCATTGCCA
The DNA here is from genome assembly GCA_050633165.1 of Alphaproteobacteria bacterium. Classification (GTDB taxonomy): domain Bacteria; phylum Pseudomonadota; class Alphaproteobacteria; order Micavibrionales; family Micavibrionaceae; genus TMED27. The sequence goes on from JBOEFZ010000014.1 coordinate 15,712, forward strand.
GACATTCTTGTCCTCCTCGAGATTATAAAAGCCAATTTATCTTGTCCGAGCACAAGGAAGGCCGTGCCTGATCATGCTCATGTCATTCATATCAGTTATATTTACGCAGAGAAAAATGGATAATTTCAAAGATTCTATCACAGGAAAATGCGCTATGCCTATGAAAATTTTATTGCTTAGCGCATTTTATCGATGGCGTAGCCTCTCCCAATATTCGAGGCGCTTATTGATTTCGCGTTCAAAGCCGCGCTGTGCGGGTTGATAGAAGCTTTTGCGCGGGAGGGTGTCGGGGAAATATGAGAGGCCGGAGAAGCCTTCCTCCGTGTCGTGATCATAGATGTAGCCCATACCATAGCCTTCATCTTTCATCATATTCGTTGGCGCGTTCATGGCATGTTTGGGTGGCATGAGGGAGCCATGTTGTTTGGCGGCGGTTTTTGCGGCCTTTATCGCCATGTAGGACGCGTTTGATTTTGGCGCGCATGCGAGGTAGGTGCAGGCTTGGGCCAGAGCGAGTTCTCCTTCCGGCAGGCCGAGGCGCTCATAGGCTTGCCATGCCGCGATGGTGAGGGGGAGGGCATGCGGGTCGGCGTTGGAGATGTCTTCACTGGCGACGCAGGTCATGCGGCGGAAGATGGTGTCGGGGTCTTCGCCACCCGTCAGCATGCGCGCCATCCAGTATAAAGCAGCGTCGGCGTCGCTGGCGCGTAGGGATTTGTGGAAGGCGGAGAGGAGGTTGTAATGCGCTTCATCGCCCTTATCGTAGACAGGGGCGCGGCGGTGGATGAGTTGGAGAAGCTGTTCTTCATTTAGCGTGTCGGTTTGCGCGGCGATTTGCTCGACCATGGAGAGGAGGTAGCGCCCATCGCCATCGGCGAGGGTTTTGAGGAGGGTTCGTGCCTCGGGCGTTAGGGGGAGCGGCGCTTGCTTTTCCGCCTTTTGCAGGAGGGTTTCCAGCGCGTCATCATCGAGGCGTTTAAGCACCATGACTTGCGCGCGGGAGAGCAGCGCAGCATTTAGCTCGAATGAGGGGTTTTCCGTTGTTGCGCCGATGAGGGTGATGGTGCCGTCCTCCATCACCGGCAGGAAAGCGTCTTGTTGGGATTTATTGAAGCGGTGGATTTCGTCGACGAATAATAATGTGCTCTGCCCGTTGGCTTTGCGGATTTTTGCGGCTTCGAAAACTTTACGCAGGTCAGCCACGCCGGAGAATATGGCGGAGATTTGCTCGAAATGCTGATCTGTATGATCGGCGAGGATACGTGCAAGCGTGGTTTTACCGCAGCCCGGCGGCCCCCAGAATATGATGGAGGGGATAAAGCCTCCGCTTAGGGTTTTGGCGAGCGGTTCGATGACATGCCCCTGCCCTACTACGTCCTTGATGCTTTGCGGGCGCAGGCGGTCGGCAAGAGGGCGGTTTTGATCCGCATTTTCTTTGGCTTCCGATGCAAATAAATCTGCCACTTTTCTTGACCTTGCCCCCAGTTTTATGAAAGATACATCTTTCTTACAACACGCGTTAAGGATCGACAAGCATGTCAGCGGAACGTTTAGAATATAATGATGAAATTGCAGCAGCGACGGCGCCGGTTTATGAGCAGCTAAAGCATCAATATAAGGAGGCGCATTGGAAGACGCTCGCGCCTTATATCTTTGAGATCAACCGCCTTAAGCGTGAGAAGAATGCGGTAATTTTGGCGCATAACTATATGACGCCGGATATTTTTTACGGGGTTGGTGATGTGACGGGGGATTCGTTGATGCTCGCGCAGAAGGCCGCCGAAAGTGATGCGGATATTATCGTGCAATGCGGTGTGCATTTTATGGCGGAAACGGCGAAGATTTTATGCCCCGAAAAGACCGTTTTGATGCCGGATATGGAGGCGGGTTGCTCGCTTTCGGAGAGCATTACGGGGGAAGATATTCGCAAGCTTAAGGCGCAGTATCCGGGCGTTCCGGTTGTGACCTATGTGAACACTTCGGCGGATGTGAAGGCGGAGACGGATGTTTGTTGTACCTCCTCCAACGCGGTGAAGATTATTCGCGCATTAATTGCGCAGGGGCATAAGCAAATCATTATGACGCCGGATCAATTTTTGGCGAAAAATGTTGCGAACGAAGTGCGCGAGGAAGCGCCGGATGTGGAGATTATTATTTGGGAAGGGTCGTGCATGGTGCATGAGCGCTTTACCCCCGATGATGTGCGCCGCGTACGGGCGGAGCACCCGTCGGCGTTTGTGTTGGCGCATCCCGAATGCCCACCCAATGTCATGGCAGAGGCGGATTTTAGCGGATCAACCGCACAGATGGACGATTATATTAAAGAGCATAAGCCGCCTAAGGCTGTGCTCATGACCGAATGTTCGATGGGGAGTAATCTGGCGGCAGCGAACCCGAGCGTTGAGATGCTCGGGACATGTCAGATGTGTCCGCATATGAAGCGGATTTCCTTGCCGAAGATATTGAAGAGTTTACAGACCTTGCAACCCGAAGTGATTGTCGAGCCGGAAATTGCGAAACGGGCGCGTAAGGCCGTGGATCGTATGTTGGAGTTGAGTTAGAGAAAAAGAATTTGCATCCTGACGAAAGTCAGGATCTCTTCGCATTATGAATGAAAATTATTACGTTTATTTCATAACCAACAAACCAAAAGGTACGCTTTATATTGGTATTACGCACGATCTCCGGAAGAGAATTTATCAGCATAAGCATAAAACCATTGAAGGCTTTTCATCAAAATATAGCCTTACAAAACTTGTGTATTTTGAGCATTATGAAGATAAATGGATTGCAGCGGATCGGGAACGTAAGCTGAAAAACTGGAAACGAAATTGGAAAATTGAACTGATTGAAGATCATAATCCGGAATGGAAAGATCTTTACAGCAGTCTTTTTTGAGATCCTGACTTTCGTCAGGATGCGAGAAAAGAGAGATTTGTTATGCATCGAATATCGATTGAACCCATTGTTAAGGCGGCTTTGCTCGAAGATCTTGGGCATGGGAGCGACATTACGTCGGAGGCGGTTATTCCGGCGGGTTTGAATGCGCGGGCGGTGATTAATACGCGTGAGGATGGGGTTATTGCGGGGGTTGAGGTTGCGGTTTTAGCGTTTCGCTTGGTTGACCCCAGCCTTGAAGTGATCGTGCATAAGCGGGATGGTGAGGCGATTACCGCCGGTGATAAGATTTTGACCATTTCCGGTTCGGCGCGATCCATTACGACGGCGGAGCGGGTGGCGCTTAATTTTGCTTCGCATTTATCGGGGATTGCGAGCGCGACGGCGGCTTATGTTGCGCGATGCGCAGGGACAAGCGCGAAAGTATGTTGCACGCGTAAGACTTTGCCGGGTTTACGGGGTTTGCAGAAACAGGCGGTTTTGCTTGGCGGTGGTGCTAATCACCGTTTTGGCCTTGATGATGCTATCCTTATTAAGGACAATCATATTGCGATGGCGGGCGGCGTGAATGCTGTGCTTGATGCTGCGCAAGCGCGATGTAGCCATATGATGAAGATCGAGATTGAGGTTGATACGCTTGATCAGTTATCGCAGGTTTTGAAACATGGCGGCGCGGATATTGTGCTGCTTGATAACATGGATAACGATACTTTGCGTGAAGCCGTCGCAATGGTTGATGGTACAATGGTGTGCGAGGCTTCGGGCGGTGTTAACCTTGAAACCGTGCAAGGGATTGCGCAAACGGGCGTGGATTATATTTCCGTGGGTGCGTTGACGCATTCGGTTACCGTGCTGGATTTGGGCTTGGATATCGAGATTTAGGGAATTTTTACCTTTCTTATATAAAGTGATGGAATGGGCAAATTACGGGGCTTCTTATTTGCGGGTTTGTTGATGGTTTTTATGGTGCAAAGCCCGCTTGCGCTTGCCAAAAGCGGGAAGCTTTCGACGTCGAGCATCAAGAGATTTATCAAAGAAACGACGCAAGTTACCTCCGGTCAGCATGAAGATTACGGCAATGTCGCCGCGATTACCGGATATTTACAAACTCATATCGCCGATAATGGCCGTTTCCAGAGTAGTGTGACCTTTACCATGCCCGGACAAGACGCGCAGACGCAGCATATGGATTTGAAGAAGAAGGATTTTATGCGCTATGTCATTCAATCGTCGCAAAGTTTGCAGGATTATGAGAGCAAGACCCGCGTTCTGAATTCACGGATTTCTGAGGATGGGAAGCGCGCCTATGTTCAGACCAGCGGTGTTGAGCGTGGGGTTATGCCGACCCCGACGAATAACGGCGGCGTTGAGTTTGTGCCGTTTGAGGGAACTTCGAATTGTCAGCAGATTATCAAGCTCAGCCGCAAGGATGTCATACAGATGTATTCGGCGGTGTGCGAAACGGATGTTGAATTTTCCGCGCCTTAATTGCGATAAATGAACGACCTCTCGCTTTTTATTAACGCTGCGTCATCATTTTTTTGATTTCGGCGATGGCTTTGGCGGGGTTTAGTCCTTTTGGACAGGTGCTGGTGCAGTTCATGATGGTGTGGCAGCGGTAAAGTTTGAACGGGTCTTCGAGCGCGTCGAGGCGTTTATCGGTTGCGTCATCACGGCTGTCGGCGATCCAGCGATAGGCTTGGAGGAGGATTGCCGGCCCAAGGAATTTATCGCCGTTCCACCAATATGACGGGCAAGAGGTCGAGCAGCAGAAACATAAGATGCAGCCAGCAGGGCCGTGGCCGTCCGCGCCATTGAGGATAGTTGCATCTTCATCGCTTTGCAGGCGCTCTTCGGTCGGGTTTGGTGTGTCGGATTGTAGCCATGGCTCAATCGATTCGTATTGTTTATAAACCGCGTTCAGATCGGGGACGAGGTCTTTGACAACCGGCATATGGGGGAGCGGCGTGATAACGGCATCGCCGCTGATATCCTCGATCGCCTTTGTGCAGGCAAGGGTGTTCGTACCATCGATATTCATCGCGCAAGAGCCGCAAATCCCCTCGCGGCAGGAACGGCGCAGGGTTAGGGTTTGGTCGACATCGTTTTTAATGTGGAGCAGCGCGTCGAGCACCATCGGCCCGCAATTATCGAGGTCGATTTTATACTCATCCATACGCGGATTTTTGTCATCATCGGGGTCCCAACGGTAGACTTTGAACGTTTTTGTGTTTTTTGCGTCATCGTTGGCGGCGTTGATTTGTTCGCCTTTGGTGATTTTGGAATTTGCGGGGAGGGAGAATTCAGCCATTATTTCTTCACTTCGTTTACCCCATATTACCATGGGAGGGGTCAAACCCCTTTGTTTTCATTGCCTTTTTTATCAGTTCGTTTCGCTCCTGCCGAAATTGAGAATAGCTCTCAATCTGCCAAGCGTTTCAAACACTTATCGTCGCCATGGTAACACGGGTGCGGGGATTTTGTGAAGGGGGATTTTAAACCGCAGAGACGCAGAGGGCGCGGAGGTTATGCGTGGGGTTCGGGTTTGTCAAATGTCATTAACTCACCAAGCATTGCTCTTAACTTTGCAAGACGGATGTTTTTAGGCGCACGCGGGTCTTTTCCGTCATCTGTTTTGAAACACATGTTAGGCCCCCACTTATTTTCGTACATAGCATCATCAGCCCGCGTGATAGATTCACTAACAGTGTCAGGCAATAAAATATTAGAAGGCATATCCGCAACATCAAACACATCTACACCAATACTCGCGCCAATTGGGAAAGGAACGTCATTTCTGCTCATTTTATGTAGCCCAGCCAAGCATGCACGAACTTTTTTTACAACAAGGCTTTCATCGAATTTATCATCACCATTAAATGGTAGAATTAATACAATTTCATCACCGCCTTTGCGAACAACTAAATCTCTTTCAAAAAACTCATTTGATAGCCTATTGATGACCTCTATTAACGCTTCATCACCAGCCTTGTGACCGCAGTTATCATTAAGTTCTTTGAAACCATCCAAATCGATAAATATTGTTGCGTACTGCCGCGCAGGATATCTTTGTGAGCGCTCCAATTCTTTGGCAAGCCCGTTTAGGTTTAATGCACCTGTAAGTGGATCATAACCTGCTCTTTCAAGCTGTCTGTGCTTACCTTGCAGTGTGATCATTAAGCCTTTAACTAGCTTTATGATTGATGCAGGTGTTTGACCTGCTTCGCGATCAAGTATTTCAGAAAACTCGTTCCGTAATTTTTGAGGTATGCCTATACGTTGTATATGACCATCGGCGAGATAATCATTAATATGATCTACAGTCGTTATCTTTGCACTAATTTCTTCTACTTGCGAAGCTTCAGAAAAATCTTTAGTTGGCCTTATTATCGACACTGCACACACCTCCCCATTCATTAATGAAGAGAGAATATATTAATTTACATATTGATGCAAGCTTTTTAATTCTGGACAGAATTGAGAGGCGGAAAATTAGTCCAACTTGCCGTCTTTCAACGCATTAAGCAGTTCTATCACGCTGCGTTTTTCTTTTACGTTGGCGGTGAAGGACCAGATTAGGGCGGCGATCCAGCCTATGCCGGTTATGCCGAGGAGGATGTTGAGCAGTAGAATCGGGATGAAATTATTGTGGCGGCGGATTAATGCTACCCCCGTTGGGATGAGGTAGATTGTTACCATCAGGATAATGCCGATAATGACGCGGACTGCTGTTCCCATTTCATGCTTCCTTTTTGATTGCGGTCTAGTAGACCCGAGCCTTCGGCGGGAAGGGTTCGATTTCGTCCGTTAGGGTTTTCATGATGACGGGGCGGTAGGTGGTTTTGGTTTTGCCTTTCTCATCGATGCTCATGACGGTGTGCTTCATCCATTTTTCGTCATTCCGGTCGGGGAAGTCTTCGCGGGCGTGGGCGCCGCGGGATTCTTCGCGCTCGGCGGCGGAGTGCATGGAGATGACGGCTTGGGAGAGGAGGTTATCCAGCTCTAATGTTTCAACGAGATCGGTGTTGAAGATCATGGATTTGTCCGTGACGCTCAGATCACCCTTTCCGGCGAAGACTTTGTCGATTTTCTTAACGCCCTCGTCCAATGTTTCGCCCGTACGGAATACGGCGGCGTGGTCTTGCATGGTTTTTTGCATGTTCATGCGAAGCTCGGATGTTTTGGTTGAGCCTTTGGCGTGGCGCATTGCGTCGAGGCGTTCTAACGCCTTTGTGCCGTCATCGCCGCCGAAGGTTTGATGCGGCGTGCCGGGCTTGACCGTTTCGGCGGCGCGGTTGGCGGCGGCGCGTCCGAAGACGACAAGGTCGAGGAGGCTGTTCGAGCCGAGGCGGTTTGCGCCGTGGACGGAGACACACGCGGCCTCGCCGATGGCCATGAGGCCGGGGACGACTGCGTTGGGGTCTTTTTTGGTGGGGTTGATGACTTCGCATTGATAATTGGTCTGGATGCCACCCATATTGTAATGCACGGTTGGGAGCACGGGGATGGGTTGTTTGGTAACATCCACGCCGGCGAAGATTTTCGCGCTCTCGGCAATACCGGGCAGGCGGGAGAAGATGATGTCGGGGTCGAGGTGGGTCAGGTCGAGGTGGATGTGGTCGCCTTGTTCGCCCACGCCGCGGCCTTCGCGGATTTCGATGGTCATGGAGCGGGAGACGACATCGCGGGAGGCGAGGTCTTTGGCGGAGGGGGCGTAGCGTTCCATGAAGCGTTCGCCCTCGGCATTGCGCAGAATTCCGCCTTCGCCGCGCACGCCTTCGGTGATGAGGCAGCCAGCGCCGTAGATTCCGGTTGGGTGGAATTGAGTAAACTCCATGTCTTGGAGCGGGATTCCGGCGCGGACGACCATGCCGTTTCCGTCCCCTGTGCAGGTATGGGCGGAGGTACAGGAGAAGTATGCGCGACCATACCCGCCGGTGGCGAGGATGGTTTGATGCGCGCGGAAGCGGTGGATTGTACCGTCGTCGAGATTCCATGCCATGACGCCCAAACACTCGCCTTCATCGGACATGATGAGGTCGAGGGCGAAATATTCGATGAAGAATTCGGCGTTGTTTTTGAGGGCTTGGGTATAGAGCGTATGGAGGATTGCGTGGCCCGTCCGGTCGGCAGCGGCGCAGGTGCGCTGGGCTGTACCCTCGCCGAAATTGGTGGTCATGCCGCCAAAGGCGCGTTGATAGATTTTACCAGCCGCCGTGCGGGAGAATGGCACGCCGTAATGTTCAAGCTCGTAAATCGCGGGGATGGCTTCGCGGCACATATATTCGATCGCGTCTTGGTCGCCGAGCCAGTCAGAGCCCTTAACCGTGTCGTACATGTGGAATTTCCAGCTATCCTCGCCCATATTGCCTAAGGCTGCGGAGATGCCGCCTTGCGCCGCAACCGTGTGGGAGCGGGTTGGAAAGACCTTGGAAATAAGAGCGGTTTTGAGGCCTTTTTCGGCACAACCGAAACCCGCGCGCAGCCCTGCGCCCCCTGCGCCCACGACGACGACGTCATATTCGTGATCGATGATTTGGTATTCTTTGATAACTTTTTCTAATTTAGCGGCTTTTGGCATACTATGAACCTTTTTCCTACTTTGTCATTTTTGTTAGTTGCAACTTAAAACTCTTTAAGCATTTTTTTTCCATCATCGGCTCAGGTTCAGGCTCTCCAGGTATCAATATGCTTGAACCACCCCTATATACAATCTGCGTAGTTGCCATACCATTATCGCCTTTTTTCAAACTATCAAACGGTGTACCGCAAAAATCATATGTCACTATTTTAGGAAGCCCCGTTAATTCACAGCTTTGCAGCGATCCGTCAAGATATTCAGGCTGATTATGCGAAGCTTTTGCTGATGCGATATATAAATCTACCGAATTGCTCTTAACCTCTTGGACTTTAGCCATGCTTTCACAAACGGGTTGGATCGGAAGACTCGCCGACATAACAGGCTCCATAAACCATCCGGAAGAGACGACAACAAGCACTGCTATAATTTTTTTTCGCTTACAAAATATTTGTAGCATCTTTTACAATCCAATTTTCAAAATTGATATGAATACCGTAAGCCCTAAGACGAAGGCGAAGAGTTTTAGGGTGATGATCGCGACGTTTCGGGCGCAGGGGCATGAGATATAGTCCTCAAAGACGGTTTCTAGCTCTAGCGTGAAGTGTTTGAGAGTTGTGAGGGTGAAGAGAATAGCGACGATGAGGTTTAGCGGGGCGGCGATAAAGGCCTCGAGCGCCGCGTAATCGGCGTTGCGCAGGGTGTAGAGTGCGTAGATGAACCAAGCCGTGAGCGGGATGAGCGCTATGCTCGTAACGTTATGGGCGATTTTGTGGGCTGTGCCGTCGTGATTGAGAAACATGTTACTTCCTTTTTATCCGTAAATGAGGGCGGCGATTCCGGCGGTGATGAGCGCAGAGACGAGCAGGACGACATTTCCGGTCATGCGTCCGCATGCAGGCTTCACGCCGATTACAAGATCCCACAGTACATGACGCACGCCATTGCCGAGATAAAAGCACACAACGAACACGCCGAAGATGAGCTTTATGGTCATGAGGTTGATGATAGCATCACTTTTGAGGAAGGCCATGGTCGCATCGAAAAGCGACGGGTTCCAGACGGCTGCGCTGAACCAGGCGAAGATTACGGAGGCCGAGATAAAGAGGCCGATGCCGACCACGCGCCCCGCAATGGACATGCGGGCGTTATAGGGCAGTTTATAGACCTGAAGGTGGGGGGAAAGGGGGCGATTTGTGTCTGATGTATTCATGGGAGACATGATACTGTAGATGGTGGGGTTTTCAAGGTTAAATCTTGAAATTAGCGTCATTGCAGGCTTGATCCGGAATTTTTTAGCTTTCCGGCATGAGATCTCCGCGAACGCGGGAATGACGGGGTTGGGCGTTATTGGCTCTGCACATATTCCAGTGCGAGGCCGTTGATGCAGTAGCGTAGGCCCGTTGGCGGCGGACCGTCATTGAAGACATGACCGAGGTGAGAGCCGCAATTGGCGCAGTGGGTTTCGGTGCGGGCGGCGCCGATTTTGTAATCGGTGGAAGTGCCGATGGCGTGTTCGTCTACGGGCTCATAAAAGCTGGGCCAGCCGGTGCCGGAGTCGAATTTGCTTGCGGTGCTGAAGAGGTGGTGGCCGCAGCCTTTGCAGTAAAAGTCGCCCTGCCCTTCTATGCCGTTAAGTGGGGAGGAGCAGGATTTTTCTGTGCCTTCGGAGCGGAGGATGTGGTATTCCTCCTTGCTCAGGCGGGCGCGCCATTCTTCGTCGGTGAGTTGGAATGGGAAGGTGTCAGGGTCGGGTTTTGTGCTTTTGCCTGTGAGCATGTTTAAATCCAGTGCGTTTGCGGATGTCGAGAGGCTTAACGCCGCTACCGTACCGCTCAATCCTAGTATAAAATTTCGTCTGTTCATATGGGTGTATTCGGAGAGACTTCAAGACTGGTTACACTTTTACTCGCTATACTCGTTATTGCCTCGCGCAGCTTCGCTGCTCCGGCGGGGCGCGCCACGAGGCGCGAGGCCGCAGTCGCGACCTTTGGGTGCTAAAATATCAAAACTCGCCGACTTGGCGGTATTTGGCGGCGGCGGTTTTGGCGTCTGGTTTTGGTGTGGGGGCGATGTCCTGTTCAGCAATCGGAGCGTTTAGCCATGGGTTGGTCGGCGCGGGGCGACGTTGTGGCGTCGTCCCGCCCGTTAATTCGTTTGCCACTTCGAGCAACATGGCTTTTTCCTGCAAATCTTCGATGCGTTCCATGCGGCGGATTAGAGCCTCGAGCAGGAGGGTTTGGCGCAGGTCGGGATCGATGCGGGAGATGGGGCTTATGCCCTGCTCAGTCTGTCTTTGACCAGCTTCTATGGCCTCACCGTTTTTGACGGGCATGAGGGTCGAAAATCGCTTTCGCTCCATACCGTAACGGCTTTTCTCTATGTGCATGAGGCGGAATATAGCACCGCGCGTATCGAAATGCAAGAGTTATCCACAGGGTGTGGGTAAGTGGTAAAGCGTCCCTATATGGCATAAGATCCTGCGGTCGAGCCGCAGGATGACATTTATGAGGAGGTATGCAGGGCTAAACCTTGCCTTCTTTGATCAGCAATTCGGCGATTTGGACGGTGTTTAGGGCCGCGCCTTTGCGTAAGTTATCGGCAACGCACCAGAAGTTGAGGCCGTTTTCGACGGAGATATCTTCGCGGACGCGGGAGATGTAAACATCGTCCTCGCCCTGAACTTCAACGGGGGTTACGTATTCGAGCTCTTCTTGTTCGAGATCGACAAGGGTTAGCCCTTCTTGCGCGCGAAAGAGTTCTTTGGCTTGGATCGCGCTCAGCTCTTTCTCCAGCTCAACATTCACCATTTCGGCGTGACCGATGAAGGCGGGGATGCGCACGCATGACGCGCAAACCTTAATCGCGGGGTCGAGGATTTTCTTTGTCTCGACGACCATTTTCCATTCTTCCTTGGTCATGCCGTCATCCATGAAGACATCGATTTGCGGGATCGCGTTGAAGGCGATTTGCTTTGGGTAGACGCTCGGGGTTGGGGTTTGGTTGGCGTAGATGCCTTTGGTTTGGTTGAATAATTCATCCATCGCTTCTTTGCCTGAACCGGAGGTGGATTGATATGTGCTCACCACCACGCGTTTGATTTTCGCGGCATCGTGCAGGGGTTTTAAGGCAACCATCATCTGGATGGTCGAGCAGTTGGGGTTGGCGATGATGCCTTTGTTGATCTCATGGATCGCGTGCGGGTTTACTTCGGGCACGATAAGGGGGACATCGGGGTCCATGCGCCAGTGGGACGTGTTATCCACGACGATTGCGCCGGCTTTGGCGGCCTTTGGCGAATATTCGGCGGAGACTTTGCCACCGGGGGAGGAAAGCACGATGTCGGTTCCGGTGAAGTCGAATTTTGCGAGGTCTTGGACGGTTAGGTCTTCATCGCCGTAGGAAACCTGTTTTCCGGCGGAGCGGGCAGAGGCCAAGGCGACGACTTCATCAGCGGGGAAGTTGCGCTCGATAAGGATGTTGAGCACTTCGCGCCCTACATTTCCGGTTGCGCCCATGACTGCGATTTTATAGCCCATAATTTAGCTCCCTTTATCATTTTGAACCACAGATGAACACGGATAGACACAGATTAAACCCATAAGAAAAACCATCTGTGTGCATCTGTGTTTATCTGTGGTTTTTTAAAATAGACATTGGTGATATCGTATTTTAGCAACAAGATTCAAGGGTTTTCATGACAGATACGAAAAATTTAAGTCGGGAAGAATTAGAAGCTAAGGTCGCGGAAGCCGATGCGCTCGCCGAAATGAAGTCGAATTTTTTAGCAACGATGAGCCATGAAATTCGCACGCCGATGCAGACGATTTTTGGTTTGCTTGAGCTGATTAACGATGAAAAACCGTCGGAGCGGGTGGCGGAGATGGTGGGCACGGCGCAAGGCGCGGCGGCGGGGCTCTTGGAAATTTTGGATGATGTGCTGGATCTGGCGAAGATGGATGCGGATAAGATGGAGCTGGATGAGTTTGAGGTTCCGGTGCGGTTGCTCGTGCGCGGGCTGCTTGAGGCTTTGTCGGTTAAGGTGCACGGGATTGATATCGCGATTGAGGATGCGATTGAGCAAGATGTGCCATTTGTGGTGCAGGGGGATCCGAAGCGGTTGCGGCAGATTATTATGAATTTGTGCTCGAATGCGCTCAAATTCACGCATGTCGGGAAGGTCACGGTGCGGGTGAGCCGCGAGGTGGAGCGCATCAGCGTGCCGGATGGCGGTGTTGGTTTGCGGTTTGAGGTGATTGATACGGGGATCGGGATGAGTCAAGAGGTTTGTGATCGGCTCTTCCAATCCTTTACGCAGGCGGACAATTCCACGTCGCGGAAATATGGCGGGACGGGGCTTGGGCTTTCGATTTGTAAGAAGCTTGTGGAGCTTATGGGCGGTGAAATCGGGGTGAATAGCGCGGAAGGGAAGGGTTCGAATTTCTGGTTTGAAATCCCGACGCGGGAGGTTGATACCGATGCGAATACGGTGGAGCTGCCGAATTTGGACGGGGTTTCGGTGTTGTCGGTTGAGGATCATCCGTTCGGGGCGAAGGAGATTATGAATTCCTTGCGTTCCATGGGGGCGAGTGTCGAGAGCTGCCCTACTTATGCCGAGGGGTTGAAGATGATAAAGGCGCGGCCATTTGATGTGGCGGTGATTGATCAGGGATTGCCGGATGGGCTGGGGCTGGATTTGATTAAGGAGATACGGGAGATCAGGCCGGATACGGGCTTGGTGATGTATACGGTGCGGGATGATATTGGGCTGGCGCATTCCTTGAAAGCCTTGGGCGCGACATTTTTGACCAAGCCGGCTAGTCGTGCAGGCCTTGGCGAGGCGGTGAAGGATGCGACGGATCGGATTGAGGCGAAGGAGATTAAAGGGCCGAAGCGGCTTTTGATTGCCGAGGATACGGCGAGCGTGCGGGATATTTTGGGGCGGCAGCTCGAGAAAATTGGCGCGGAGGCGGATTTTGTCGAGAATGGGCGCTTGGCGCTTGAGGCGCTTAATAGCGGAAAATACGGGATTTTGATCTCGGATTTGCATATGCCGGAGATGGATGGGTATCAGCTCGTCGAGACTATTCGCAAGAAAGAGCGTTTGGATCACACGACGCGCTTTCCGATTGTTGTTTTGACGGCGGATGTGCAGATGGGGGAGCGGGAGGTTTATATGGAGCATGGGTTTGATGAATGCTTGCTTAAGCCTGTTTCCCTTGGGCAATTTGAGCGGTTATTGGTGCGGTGGGGAATTGTCGAGAAGAAGGCAGCGGTGAAACCGGAAGAGGAGGCGGCGGGGGAAAGCGCGGGCGATGCTCCGGCGGCTGCTCAGCCGGCGATTGATAAGGAGGCGATGATCGGGTTGATGGGCGCGTTTGATGATGATGCGATTGAGATGCTGGGTATGTTTGCGGAGATGACCGCGCCATTGGTGGCGCAGATTGAAGAGCAATTGGCGGCGGGCGATTTGGCGGCACTGTCCGAGACAGGGCATAGCCTCAAAGGCGCAGCACGCTCGGCGTGTTGTCCGGTGCTGGGTGATTTATGTGCGCGGTTGCAGGACGAAGCGGCGGAAGGCGTTGATTGTGCGGATTTGGTGGCGGATATTGTTGCGGAATTTGCGCGGGTTGAGGCGGAGATTAAGGGGCTTTAAAGCGGGTTGTGCCGCAAATGAAGTCGATACACGCGGATTTTCATCCAATGTCAGGGGCGTAGAGGTTTAGCCACAACGGGCACGACAAAAACGGCGATACTGCTAAGGTTGTGAGTTTTAGCACAAAGTACGACAGGTTAAACGGAGCGTTTTGTGCCTAATGATCATGCAGCCCCCCTCATAGCAAAGCAGGATTTTTTCCACCCTCAATTAACAACATGTAAATATATTTCCTCTAATATATTTACATGTCATATAGCACATATACACATGATACTAACAGCCCCCTAGAGCCTGAATACGTTCATAACATCGTTATTCAGGTATGCGTCCCCAACCAAGGGGAGAGCGTTTCACCTGACATGAGCGCATATGTTGTTGCATTACACTTTGATAGCTTTGAGGCTTTAAATCAATTTTTACAGCATCCTCAACGGGAAGAAATGGAAAACTCTATACAACACTTCTCTGCAAATTCAAATGATGTTGCTTTCACCATTCAACAGGAAAGAGAGAGGGACGCACCAGAAAATAAAAACTTTTACCCGGACTCTGGCCCCGAAAGCTTTAACGAAGGAACAATTCTTGATTTTGAAACTATTTATTCGGAATATGCACACATTTTAAATGCCACATATGAGGCTAACATTTTATCCGCAAATGTACTGGAAAAAGGTTTTAGTATAAATCCGTTAATGTGTGCCGATAATCAATCTTTGCCTGAAAATATTGCACAACTCCAATCACCGCGCCCCTAACCAGCACTACAAGCTTTCCCTTAAATACAGCCCGCTTCATCGCCATCTGTATCGCCGTTATATTCGGCGTCGGGTTCGTTGATGACCATGCGGACGCGGAAGCAGACGGATCCGGAGGGGCATTGGGTTAGGGCGGTTGTCGCGCTATCTAAATCAATGGCAGAGAGGCTCGCATCAATGACGTCGGCTTCGCATTCATCGAATTGTTCGTCGAGGCGTTCGAGGGCGGAGAGGATGAAGGCGTCGGATTTGGAGCTTTCTATCCAAAAATAAACGCCGTCTGTGCCGTTGTAATATTGCCATGGCTCGAACAAATCAGGGGTTGGCGGCATGAATTTTCCGGTGCTGCCGCCGAAGAGTTTCGTGTGATTAACCGCTGCGCCGTCGGGGTTACCGGGGCAACGGATGCCGGAAACGTTGCGGTCACCCGATTGCGCGGGGGTTGCGGCGGAGAAATGCGTGGAATTGGGATTAATAGGGAATTGCGTATTGGCGTCGGGGTCTGAACCACTGCCGGAGGTGTCGATCGTGCTATCGCCTTGGGGGTAGAGAAGGAGGCATTCCTGGATTGCGGAGCGGATTGTATCAACCTGCCCCTGCAAGTCCGTTGCGGTTTTGAAGGTGTTTTGAGAGGAGGTTTGCTGGGAGGATGGCTCCATGAAGCTAACGGTTAGGGCCGCGAGCAACGCAATGGCGATCAAAATATAAACAAGCGCGCTACCATTTTGAGAGTTGGAAGCGCGCTTTGTCATTATTATATCCTAGGTTCTAGGCTGAATTTATGATTCGTAGATCACGTGGTAGTAAACATATTCACCACCGTTATTCTGGAAACATCCGAAGGCTTGTCCATCAAGCGCGCCACCAGTTACAGCATCTCCACCGGTTCCGATTGTGATATCATTGGTTGTTGCAAAAGAGATACCGTTATCAAGAATGCGGTTATACCCTTCTGTAGTGTCATCCGTTCCAGAGACATCCGTTCCGGTATCAGGGATACCGGAAATTCCAAGTTCAGTATTGATGCGTGAGCAAACAGCTTGTTTAATGCCGGGCAGGAAGGCAATGATTTCGTTTCCTGTTGCCGCACCGGAAGATGTAAGACCGACGTTAACAATTTCAAAGTCACCGTTAAATGTCCATGTCCCCTGTGCGCCATTTGCCATCACATCGGCAATTGCAGGCGCATATGTTGCATTACCACCAGACGGATGGAACACACAGTCTGTACCGGAGGTTGAACAGTTACCGAAGTCAGATGGTGGATTAAACTCCATGTCTGTTGGGTCGATCCCTTTGGAAACCTGCATCCGGATCAAAGAGGTTCTTATTCCTGTTGGATACTGCGTAATTGCCGCCGTATTCACAAGGTTTGTTTCATCGTTGGCATCACCGCCACCGGAGCGTGTTGATGATGTTACCGCGTATGAAAGCGCGGCAAAAAGAGCCACAGCGATAAGAATAAGGAACAGGACATTCCCGCTTTCATTTTTTCTTGATTTTGTTTGTATAGGTTTCACTTGAACTACCCCTTAAATTTAATGTGGAATGAATTTTCTCCAAAAATACCGAATCAGTATAACATCACTTCGGCTTCACGGAAATAGTATTTATTTTCAATGTTGTACTTAATGGCTTGCCCTCGCATTCCCGCCCTACGCAAAGGCTTTTTATATCAATGCGCCAACCATCTCCACCGTTTTGAACATGGCCGATTGCTTCGCGGAATTGCCCGAATGTATTGGTTGAACTGGCGGTCATAGAGATGGCGGTGCCGGAAGCTTTTATATCTACGCCCTGATAAATATCTTTCATACGCTCGGCGAACTTCTTTAAATCGTTTGGCTTAACAGCCTGATTTACAATTTTCGGGACAGAGGGTTTGATCGCTTCGGCTTCCTGAAGCTCTGTGCGTAACTGCGTTAAAGATTGGAGATTTACAACCGTGAACAGGCCAACAGCAGCAGCCCCCATCCACACGACGCCGGCGATGACCAACATTGTCTGACTGGCATTTTGCGGCATTTTTTCGAGGAAATGGTTTAAATCCTCGGCTGCACTGGCGTTTGTTAGTTTATTAAGCGACCGTGGGTCAAAATCTTTGATCGCATTTTTAAATGCTGCGATGATTTGTTTGAATTGATTATTTTTCATCCCTGCCCCCATTACCTTGACCCGACAACGCGTACGCGTCCATCACGGGCAGTATTTTCTTCATCGACGCGCGCAGGCAGGCGCTCCATAATCGGCTGTACGAAGGCGGGTGGGATAAGAGCCTCCCATACGACTTTATTGCCATCGACATGATATTTCACAAGCGTACCGTCAACGCGCGAGAAGACGTCGAGCAATTCCTGCACACGCACCATGTGTTTGATGGAATCATTTTTCATGATGTTATTAGCATTTGTCATGAGCTCCATTGCCGCTCGGTCGGTTTGTTTTTGCACTTTTTCAAGGTCGCGTTTAATCATATTGACGGACAAAAAGCTGAAGACAAGGATGCAGGCCGCGATAATACCAACCAACAGGCCGGATACGACCAGCATTTTTGCTGTCGCGCGTGTGAGTTGCTCGGTTTTCAGGTTGCGGTTACGCCATGGAACCACATCCGCCATATCAGGATTAATGGTTACGAAATTCGCGTCCATGCTCTGGATACGCGGTAAGATAGTACGGGATGCGCCGAGATAGACCTGCATCCGTTTTGTATCGGGGTCCCAACGCAGGGCGGAGGCTGTTCCCTCTTGTTCATACAGGTAGACGGTTTCCTGATCCCAATATTCGCTATTCCCCGGAAGGGCGGCGGCGAGCGGGCACCAGCTATCGGGGTTGGAAGACATGGCGGCGGAAGGGCATGCGAGATACCAGATTTTGTTTTCATCAACGGCATAGCAATAGTGCACTTTTTCCGTGCCGCAAGCCTGGGAAGCGGCATTCCATACGGCTTCGTCTTCTGTGCCGGGGATGTGCGGGATGCTGCCGCCGATTACTTCTTGCGGTAGGTAGGGCTTTAAATCCTCGACAAATGCACCGCCTTCGCCGGCCAGAACATCGGAGATGCCGGCGGCGGGCTTTGCCCCTGTGCGCTTGTTTGGCGCATCCATTTCGTTTGATTTTCGAATTGCCACAGTGAATGTAACCCTTTTCCCGAATTCTACCTTAAGTATCGCTTAGAACCAAGCGCGTTTAGACTGCCCCTTGCATGAGACCGCCCATCATTGAATCCATGCTCATATTCATGACCGTCAGGGCGTAGATCGCGGAACCGAAAGCGATCACAAGGAAGACGCCGGTTAATGCGAAGGCGAGCCAGACAATCAACGTGTGTTTCGTTTTTGCCGCCTGTGCGCGCATCTCAGTAATCGACTCCATGATTGTAGCAACTTGATCGAGATCAGACAAGCTTGCAAGCTCGAGGCGTTCATTGCGGCGTAAGGGTTCGCGGTCAAGAGCGGAACCGAGGCTGACCCCGCGGCTTAGATCATCAAGCGAGTCGTTCCAATACATTGCCACATCCGGCGCGCCGGAGGCTTCGGCGGATTGTTGAAGCGTGTCGTTAATCGGTACCATACCGCGGATCATACGCGCGGCAGCGGACATGGAGTCAGAGAACGCCAAGTCACGCATATAGCCGCCAATGAGCGGGATTTTTCGTACAAGGCGTGCGGTTGGCCAATCCTTTTTCCCGCGATTAACCCAAAAGGAAAATACGCACCATGCCATAAAGACACCGGAGGCGACGGAAACGAAGATGAGGGTGTCCCATGTTAGTTCCAGATTACCAACAACGCGGTCGAATTGCTCTAACGCCTCGGGGTCGGTTGGGGGGTTATCGCGGAACCAGCCCAAAATCATATCCTTACCCGCCCAAAGCGAGGAAACGATAGAGAACACATCAAAGGCCAGCCAGCCCATTGTTCCCATGATCGCGCGGGCGTTCTTTTTCTTTTGTGTGATGGAGTGGATGGCATGCGGGATACCTTCGACAAGGCGGTTTGCACGTTCCGATCCGGCGAGGATGGCGATTGTGCCGTGATCGAAGATATTGAGCGCCTTTAGCGCGTCGATAACGCCCAAACCACGGGCAAGAGCCTCACGCGCGGGGGCGAGGATGTTTTGGCGGCGGGGGTTATCTTCGGCCTGAATAATTTTCCAAAAGGCCACACCGGGGGAGGTAGAGCCAGAGCGGAATTGGATACCGCGCAGGAGCTGTACCTGCCACCATGTGGAGCGGGCGAGGAGGCGTTCAATCGTGGAGCGGGCATGCGGGCGGATACTGAGCGCGAAGCCACCTTTTTTCGCAACAGCAGCGCGGACATCATCAACAGAAGGCAGGTAGAAGGATTCCGTGACCTTCTTTGGTCCGGAGCGGGTTTCATAAGCAATTTCAGCAACCCATTGCTGCATTTTCACTTCCTTTTCCGTTTTCAGAGCGTTGCGGCGCTCCTCAAATACGTTTTGTATTCTTCCTCGCTTGCGCCTCCTGAAAACGGAAAATCAAGCGAAAATAATATCTCTCAATACGCCTCGCTCCTCCTGCTTTATTTCCCTTGGGTCAAAAGAAAAGCGAAACGCAAAAAACTGTTTAATTATTAAGGCCGTGGATTTACGGCCTTATGATGACAGGATACTCAAAAATAGTTACAAAATCGTATATTTACATACATCTTAATCTTCGAGATATGACAGCGCGGATTTGGGGTCTATGAGGCCGCTTAGGACGAGGTCAATGAGGCCGTCGCGGCGGGAATGGACGATGACGCCCTCTTCGTGGATGATGTCGTTGACGTTGCCGATGAGGGCTTGGTAGATGTCGTTACGTTGCGCGGGACCAAGGGTGATGAGGAGCGCGTCGAGGAGCAAGGTTCGGCCGGAAATTCCGGTGCGGTTACAAAGGTCACAGCCGGATGTGTTATGGCGGCGGATTTTGGCCTTTGTATCGATGCCGAGGCGTTCAATTTCATGTGCCTCGACTGCGTTATCGGCGGTGTCTTTGTGGGCGCAGCCTTGGCATAGGGTTCGCACGAGGCGCTGGTTCATGATGGCTTTGACTTGTTGCGCGAGGGTGAAGGTCGAGGAGCGTTCCCGCGATGATGGCATGAGAGAGCGCAGGCGCTCGAAGGTTTGGAGCGCGGTATCGGCGTGAATGGTGGAAATCACGGTGTGACCGGATTCGGCGGCTTTTAGCGAGGTTTCAACGGTGTCGGAATCGCGCATCTCCCCGATGATGATGTAATCGGGATCATGACGCATCGAGGCACGGATGAGATCGCCGAAGCTTCCGCCATCCATACCGGGGCGGACTTGCCATTGTGTGGCGTAGCGAAGCTCGTATTCAATCGGGTCTTCGATCGTCAGGACGTGTTTGCGGCGGCGGTCGATTTGCTGCACGCAGGCATAAAGCGTTGTTGTTTTACCAGAGCCCGTTGGACCGGAGAGGATGATCATCCCCCCTCCCCCTTTGATCTCGGGCGAAAGAAGGCGGGCGAGGTGGTCGCCGACATCTTCGTGGCGGCGGAAAAGTTCGTCGAAGCCTTTTAGCGCGGCGCGGTCAAGGAGACGCAGGGTGAGTTTTTCACCGTCTTGGGCTTGTGGCCCTGCGGCGACACGGACATCGATGGCGCGGCCTTGCCATATGAAACCAAAACGCCCGTCTTTTGGTGTGACGCGATCCCCGAAGTTGAGGCCGGCATCCCGTTTGATGAGTGTTGTGAGACGCGCCATGGCATCGGCGGGGAGGAGATGCATGGGTAGCATATCGCCATCGATGCGGTATTGGATCCAGTTGGGGGCTTCGGGGTTATTATCCTGCACGATGTGGATATCGGAGGCGCGCATTTGCAGGCTTTCGGCGAGCATATCGCGTAAGAACTGGTTGAGGAGCAGGCCGTTATCACTATCGACCAGCCATTGGGCGAGGGTTTTTTCGCAGCGATCGGCGGAGAGGTCGTGCACGCTACGCAGCGTTTCGGTTAATTCTTTACGATCCCAAACCTCGACCTCGATGCGATCAACATGCAGGCCGCTTCGTTGCGCCGTGCTCATGAGGGATTCGATCTGGCGGTCATTGAGGTCGTGCAGCGGGGCGATGCGCAAGATGCCGTCGCTCAGGCCGATGAGGTGGATGCTGAGCGGTAGCCATGCTTGCACGGGGAGGATTGATCTGAGCTGATCCCCTGTTGCGCGGTCTTTGACGGCGTCATCTTCGGCTTCGGATTGGCTGACCGCGCCGGCCATATCGAGGAGTTGTTCGGTGGAGCGCGCCAATCCTTGCTCCATCATCATGGTGCGTTCACGTTGCACCATATCGAGGTAACGCTCGCGCCCTTCTGTGGAGCGGGCTTTTAGCGCGGATTTTGGCGCTTTTTTCTTTTCTGCGGTTTCTTCGGCCATGATCAAGTTTTATGTGTCGCCGGACGACCCACCTCCTGATGCGCTTGTACGGTTGGCGGAAGAGAGGGAACGATCGAAGAGGAGGAGGATGCGTTGCCCTTGATTTAAAAATTCGATCCCGTTTTTCTGGATTACGACGAACCATGGCACGCCGCCAAGAACGATTTCCTCGCGGTCAAAGACGAGGCGGCTTCCGCCCGGGCCATTGATGATGGCGCGGGAGGGGGAGAATGAGGTGATTTTATAGCCATCGAGTGTGCCGCCCGCATTTACCCCTGCGGAGAGGCTGAGGCTATTGGCTTTGGCGGCTTGTTTTTGGCTTTCTTCGATATTATTTGGATCAACACCAGAGGATAAGGCGGTGGAGGGTGCATCGCCGTTGTTCGTCATGATGGCGTTGCCGTCGCTTAGGACAATGGCTTTTTGGTCTTTGGAGACCGAGGTGCTGGCTGTGCCGCGAATGGGGAGAACGAGAACGCCGCGTGCGCCGTCATGCAGGATTTGCACATCATCGAGGATAGAGCCAACGCGGGTTGGTGACCATGTGATTGTGAGGGGGCATGCCTCAACCGGTGCGAGAATTGTGCCTTCGGCGCAGCCCTCTTCCTTGAACCCGATACCGTTATCGGACGAAGACATGCGGATATTTTTAAGGGTCACAGGCGCATCTCCCGCATTGACGAGGGATACGGTCAGGGCAGAGGCGGTTTCAATGCCAGAGCCGAAATCAACATCGCGTTGGGAGGATACGAGTAGACCTTTGCCCGGAACGGCGCGGGGGAAAACTTCGGCTTCGGAGACGTTGCCGGGGCTATACTCACCTTTTAACGGGATGCTTGTTAATCCGGCGGGGCCGTCGTGTTTTACGACCAAAACGCCGGAGGAGCGCCCTTCTAGCTCTGGTGACCATTTGACGCTGGCGATACAGGCTTGTCCGGCTTTTAAAGAGGCGCATTCGGTGTTGAGGCTATAGCCTGAGCCGTCACCGGTATCGAGATAGATGTCGGAAATGTTGAGGGTTACGGAGGTGATATTGCGCAAAACGATAGGTTCGATGAGCGTTTGGCTGGCGCTTAATGTGCCGAAATCGAGGTCACTAGGGATGGCTTCGATATCGGTGGTGAGCTTGCCGCCGCCATCGCCGGATTCGACAACGCCGGAGATTGTGTTTGTGACAAGGCGTGTGCGGCCGCTATGCGCCATGAGCATTTCGACGCGCCATGGGCCGGGCTGTAGGCCTTTTACCGAAAGAGCAATGGCGCATTCCGCGCCGGAGGGAAGCGCTTCCGCTTCACATTGGTTTGATGCGACTTCCGCCGTTACGGTTGAGGACGGGTAGAGCTGGATTAATCCCATTTCAACGGGCTTACCACCGTCATTGCGGAAAAGGACAACGACTTGTGCGCTTGCGCCGATCGGGATGCTGCCGCCGTCAACTTCGCTTTCTGCGGGGACGAGACCAGCGCCGGTTGCACCGCCGCCGCCACCTGTGCCGGGGTCATTGAAGCCCGCATATTGTGCATATGCCTGCCCGCCCCAGAGCAGGGCAGCAAGTGCGAAGAGCGGCAATAGCAATTTTTTAAACATGTGCGAATACACGACCGATATAAATAAATACGAATCAGAACGACCCATATGTATAGTATATCAGAAAAGCTGTGGATTAAATATCAAAAATGCAGTTTTTGATTTTAAGGCGTGAACGCATAAAAGGCATAAAAAATGCCCAAAGCGAATCAGTTGGCAGGGTTCAGCAGATCAAACGGGACGCTTGTCTTTGGGAACCCTTCATCCGCCAAGGGCGCATCGGATTTACCGGAGCCTATATGGCGTCCATTACTATCCACGACAACGGATTTGCGCTTTGCCTGCGCGGGCTGCGCCTCGGCGGTGTAGACGATGACGCGGGGTTTGAGGAGGAAGACGAGTTCCGTGTTTGCCGTTACCGCGCCGCGACTAGTGGGGAAAAGCGCGTCTTGGAAGCCAGGGCCGCTATCATCATAAGTATCGGATTCGCGCACCAAGCCACCGATCAGGAGCGAATCACCGGGGCGGATGCGGATTTGTGTCGAAAGCTCGCGCTCCGTTGTTTCGGGGAGGCGGAGCGTTGTGCCGTCAGCATCGAAATCTTCGAAGCGGCGGAATTCGTCAAGGTCGATCTCAATATCGCCGTAAATCGTGGCGTTATCCCATGAGCTGGCGATTGTGAGGGTGAAGCCGGTATCCACCGAATCGGTTTCCGTGGTGGTGGTGGTCTCGCCATCCTCGACCGAGCGGGTGAGAGAGGAAACGTAGTTGATCGTGTCCGCCGCGCGCAACGAAGCCTCCGCGCCGGAAAGAACGGTAATTTGCGGCTGCGAGATTGTTTTTACCGCGCCGAATGTCGATAGGAACTCCAACACATTTCCGGCGGAATAGGATTTGTCATTCAAGGATGGGATTCCAATGCTGATCGGGGAGCTATCCGTTGCGCCGATCGCGCCGGGGATATCGATAACCGCCCCGCCAATTTTACCAAAATCCTCCCAATTGATGCCCATGTTATTGGCAGTATCCAGATTCACTTCCCAGATATAAACCTCGAATATAATCAAGGCCGTATTGGCGCGGATGCGTTGCAGATAACGCTCGGCCATTTTTGCGGTGCGGTTTGTGGCCTCATATATAATGGTGCGTGTTGCCTCATCAACAATCGGACTACTGCCCGTAATTCCGGCGATTCCGGAGGCCACCGCGCTCACCAGATTATTATCACCGCCAACGGGAGGAACCGCCACGGTAAAGGTCTGGACATCCTTGATCACCAGAAGGTTATCCTCAAAGGCGCAGTAAAGATCAGCAAGGCTACAGACACGGCGCACAACCTCATCGAGCGGGCCGCGAAGATTCGCAACCGTGATGGTGCGGGTCATGCCTTCGTTGGTTTCGAAGGCCAGCGGGATTTCGTAATCTGCCAAAATAAGTTGCAGCGCGCCGGCGAGTGTTTCCGAGCGCAGCTCAAACGGGCCGACCTCCGCCGTTGGCAAGGGGCTCGAATCAAGCGTCTCAGGGACGAGGACATCACTGCCCAAGGGTAGGTAAATCACGCTATCGGGGCGTTCATTCACTGCCTCGGGGCGTTGATCAGCCATAGTTGGGGAGGGAATATTTACATTCCGCGAGCCGGGCACAGTTGCCTGCGCGCAGCCAAACAGGGCGAACGCAGCCGTCAGCAGCAGCAAAACCTTTGCCGCATTATTATAATGGCTATGCACTCCGCCGATTATCATTGATATTTCAAGACCTTAGATCAGATTCAAAATTTTGAAAGCGAGGCACTTACCGAGAAGAGAGTTTCAAGGCACGACTCACCGTTCCTGTTAGTCTATCGCGTTGAACGGGTTTCATCAAGACGGCAGCGACTCCCCACTTGTTTGCTTCTGTGAGTAAGTCGGGATTTTGGTCGCCGGTGACAAGGATTACGGGGGCTTCGTTGCCTTCGCCGCGAATATGTTTTACGAATTCGAACCCGTCGATTGGCTCCATCCGGATATCGACAATTGCCATATCAATGGTGTGATCCATCTTCTCTAAGGCTTCGCCGCCGTCGGAGGCTTCGATAATTTCGTACTCGCTGCCTTCTTCGTCTTTTAGGAATTTGACGATCTGCATGCGGACGAACGCGTTGTCTTCTACGACCATGATACGGGCGTTATTTGCCATGTTGTGTGGTAACCCTACTAATTTTTCCCTCATCACTATAGTGTAATTTAGAAATATTAAATAATGTAAAATTTTAAAAAGTATTTTATCGAATTTATGTGATTTTTTTATGGTTTATTTTTTAATCCTTATATTAGGCGCGGCAGCGGCGGTTTTGCTTGTTTTGAGCGTGATTGATTTGCGGATTCGGTTGTTGCCGAATGTGTGGAATGCGGCATTGGCGGGATTGGCCGTTGTGTTTCATGGTATGGGCGGGTTTGCGGTTTTATCCCCCTTTGATATGGCGATGGGCGCGGCGATGGGAGGTGGATTATTGTGGGTGATTCGGTTTGGGGCGAATTGGTATTACGGGCAAGATGCGCTTGGCCTTGGGGATGTGAAATTGATGGCGGCGGCGGGGCTTTGGCTGGGGGGGCATGATGTGCTTTCGGCGCTTATTGTCGGGGCATTGGCGGGGATTGTGCATGGTGGGGGCGTGCTAATCGCTCATAAGATCAAGCATACGATGATGCCACCGCTCTCGCATTTTTCCATCCCTGCGGGTCCGGGGTTTTGCTTTGGTATTTTTGCGATTGGGGCTTGGGTTTATGCGCCGTTTATAAGCGGCATGTTTTAAAAGAAGTGCTTGATTTGGGTGATACGGCTATTGCACAACTGAAGGCACACACAAATTATAGGATATAAAAAATGGATGATTTAAAGCATCTTTTGGGGATTGATGAATTAGACGCGGGGCAGATTGACCAGATTTTGGATCGGGCAGCGTATTACGCGGAAGGGCTGTCCCATGGGAAATGGGATCATCAGCGCCTTGGCGGGAAGGTGATATTGCACCTGTTTTTCGAGGATTCGACTCGGACATTGACGAGCTTCGAGATGGCGGCGAAGCGATTGGGGGCGGAGGTTATCCGGTGGAATCCGTTGACGAGCTCGCTATCGAAGGGGGAGAATTTTACCGATACGGTGGATACGTTGGCGGCGATGCGTCCCGATGCGATTGTCATCCGGCATTCGGAATATGGCGCGCCGAAATTTGTGGCGAGCCGTGTGGGGTGTCCGGTCATTAATGGTGGCGATAGCTGGCGCGAGCATCCGACGCAGGCTTTGCTTGATGCGCTGACGATTCAGCAGCATTTTGACACGCTTGCGGGGCTTACGGTGACGATTATCGGGGATATCGCGCATAGCCGTGTGGCTAGCTCGAATATGCAGCTCCTGACCAAGATGGGGGCGAAGGTACGGGCGATTGCGCCGGATGTTTTGATGCCGGATAAGTTAGTGGTTGATAGTGTGGAGAAGTTTAGCTCATTGGATGAGGGGTTGCCAGGGAGTGATGTTGTGATGACCATTCGCCTGCAAAAGGAGCGGATGGATACGGCGTTGATTACCTCGGATGCGGCGTATTTTAATGAGTTTGGTGTGACGCTTGCGGCGCTCGATAAGCATTGCCCCAAGGCGGTTGTGATGGACCCCGGGCCATTGGTGCGCGGGGTGCAGATGGAGGATAAGGTTGCCGAAGACCCGACGCGGAGTTTGATTTTGAAGCAGGTAGCCAATGGCATTCCGACACGGATGGCGGTGCTTGATATGTTGGTGGGTGGGTAGACGTTGGATGATTGGAATGTTGGAATTTAGATACAATATCATCCCGAGCGAAGTCGAGGGACCTGACGCATGTCGGCTTCCTCCACTCACTTACGCTCGGTCGGAATGACATAGAAGGTAGCCTTTAATGAGCAACGTGATTTTAACATTTGCACTTGCCTATCTGATTGGCTCGATTCCGTTTGGGTTTCTTTTAACCAAGTTTTTTGCCAAGCAAGATATTCGCGATATTGGATCGGGTAATATCGGGGCGACGAATGTTTTGCGGACAGGGAATAAGGCGCTGGCGGCCTTGACCTTGATTTTAGATGGCGGAAAAGGTGCGTTTGCAGTTTTCATCTTGCCGTTTCTGCTGCCTTTTGGTGTTTCACCGCTTGCTATTGGATTGTTTGCGATGATCGGGCATTGCTTCCCCATTTGGTTGAAGTTTAAGGGTGGTAAGGGCGTTGCGACGAGCCTTGGGGTATTGCTCGCGGCGGCTCCTTGGGTTGGGTTGGCGGCTTGCGGAGCGTGGCTCGCGAGCGCATTTTTGTTTCGGATTTCATCGCTGGCGGCGTTGGTGGCGATTGGGTTGGCGCCTTTGTTTGCGTTCTTTATTTATGGGGCGGTTCCGGCGGGGATTTGTGCGGTGATTGCGGCGCTTGTCTTTTGGCGGCACAAGGATAATATTGCGCGGCTTTTGAAGGGTGAAGAGCCGAAGATTGGGAAGAAATGAAAAAAGGGAAAACCACCAAGACACCAAGGCGCCAAGTTTAAAAATGATGCCTGCGGCGCTTTTTCTTGGTGGCTTTGTGCCTTGATGGTTTAAAAAATAACGATGTTCAATAAAAAGAAAAATGTGGTTTTGCCTGATACCGAGAAGCTCAATTGGCTGCGGTTGTTTCGGACCGAGGGGATTGGGCCGATTACGTTTTATAAGTTGATTGACCGGTTTGGGTCGGCGGGGGCGGCGCTTGATGCTTTGCCGGAGATGGCAGCGCGGGGTGGGCGGAAGAAGCCTTTACGCGCCCCTGCTCCATCCGTGATTGAGCGGGAGTATGAGGGGTTGGCGGCGCTTGGCGGGGATATATTGACCGCCGCGTGCGAGTATTATCCGGATCATTTACGCGCGTGCGAGGATGCGCCGCCTGTGCTTTCTTATATGGGGAACCCTGCCCTACTCTCGCGCAGCTGTATTGCCATGGTGGGGGCGCGGAATGCATCTATTAACGGGCGGAAATTGGCGGAGAAGCTGGCCTATGATTTGGGCGCGCGGGGGCAGGCTGTGGCCTCCGGCCTTGCACGCGGGATTGATACGGCGGCGCATAAGGGGGCGATCGGCAGTGGCACGATTGCCGTTGTCGCGGGTGGAATTGATGATATTTACCCGCCGGAGAATGCGGGGCTTTATGAGGAGATTAAGGCGCGGGGATTGATTTTGGCGGAAAGCCCGCTTGGGCAAAAGCCGTTTGCGCAGAGCTTTCCCAAGCGTAACCGCATCGTATCGGGGATTTCACGCGCGACGATTGTTGTTGAGGCGACGCAGCGATCGGGCAGCCTGATTACCGCGCGGTTGGCGGGGGAGCAAGGGCGGGAGGTTATGGCCGTGCCCGGATCGCCGCTTGATCCACGCGCATCGGGGCCGAACCATTTGATCCGTGAGGGGGCGAATTTGGTGCGGCATGCGGATGATGTTTTGGAGATTTTGATGAGTTTTGAGGGGAGTGGCTTTCGCGAGCCGCCGCCCGCCCCTGCGAATTTTGAAATGCCGGTGGCGGGGGATGATGAGCTGCCTGAAAACGGGCATGAAATCATTTTGGATCAGCTTTCCTTCACGCCCGTTTCAGTTGACGAACTTATAAGAGCGTGTCATATGAGCATTCCGGTGTTGCAAACTTTGCTGCTGGAATTAGAGATTGCCGGTCGCGTGAAACGCTTGGCTGGCAATCGAATTAGCCTTTTGAAAATGGAATAATTTCGTGAGTGCAGAGAATTTAGTCATTGTGGAGTCTCCGGCCAAAGCCAAGAAAATTGGTGGATATTTGGGGAGTGATTATGAGGTTTTAGCCTCGTTCGGGCATGTACGGGATTTGGTGAATAAAGATGGCTCCGTCCTACCCGATGACAACTTTGCGATGAAGTGGGAGCTTGGGGAGCGATCAGCCAAGCATGTGAATGACATTAAGCGCGCGGTGAAAAAAGCGCGTTGTGTATGGCTCGCACCGGATCCGGATCGCGAAGGGGAAGCGATTGCGTGGCATATTCAGGAAATTTTACAAGAAAACGATTTATTGGCGGGTAAAGAGGTTAAGCGGGTGGCGTTTAACGAGATTACCAAAAAGGCGATTTTAGAGGCGTTTGATAATTCGCGGCAACTGGATACGCCGCTGGTTGAGGCGTATTTGGCGCGGCGGGCGTTGGATTATCTGGTTGGGTTTAACCTTTCTCCTGTTTTATGGCGGAAATTGCCGGGATCGCGGTCTGCGGGGCGGGTGCAATCGGTTGCGCTGCGCCTTATATGTGAGCGCGAGGCGGAGATCGAGATTTTCAAGGCCGATGAATATTGGTCGATCGAGACGAAGATGCACACGGCGGATGGTGTGCCGTTTATGGCGCGTTTGACGCATTTATCGGGCAATAAGCTCGGGAAGTTGGATATTGGATCGGAAGCGGATGCTAAAGCTGCGGAGGAGCGGATCAGGAATAAGGCGCTCTCGATCCAGAAGATCGAGCGCAAGGAACGCCGCCGTTCGCCGGCTGCGCCGTTTATTACCTCTAGCCTTCAGATGGAGGCATCGCGAAAATTGGGAATGAGTGCGTCGCAGACGATGCGATGCGCGCAGAGCCTTTATGAGGCGGGTTTTATTACCTATATGCGTACGGACGGGACGACTTTGTCCGAGGATGCGGTGGCGCAATCACGCAGTGTGATTAAGTCTGAGTATGGCGGGAATTACCTGCCTTCCGCGCCGCGACTATATAAATCCAAGGCGAAGAATGCGCAAGAGGCGCATGAGGCGATTCGCCCCACCGATCTTTCGAAAATTCCAGGGCGCAAAGGTAGCCCGATGGGAGATGAGAAGGAGCGCCGTTTGTATGAGCTTATCTGGAAGCGGACAATTGCGAGCCAGATGGAAAATGCGATTATGGATCAAATGGCGGTCGATATTTCGGACGGGACGGATGATGTTGTTTTGCGGGCGAATGGGTCGGTTGTGAAATTTGATGGTTTCCTCACCCTTTATACCGAGAGCACGGATGACGATGACAAGCCCGCAGACGATAAGGATCGCCGCTTGCCGCCGATGAATGAGGGGGAGAAGGCGAAGCTTGTGGATGTGAAGCCGGAGCAACATTTCACGCAACCTCCGCCGCGCTATTCCGAGGCTACGCTTGTTAAAGCGCTTGAGGAGATGGGGATTGGGCGGCCTTCGACTTATGCCTCGATCATGCAGGTTTTGCGGGATCGGAATTATGTTTCGATGGAAAGCAGGCGCTTTGTGCCCGGGGATCGCGGGCGTGTGGTGACGACGTTTTTGACGAAGTTCTTTGCCAAATATGTGGATTATGATTTTACCGCTAATCTCGAGGAAGAGTTAGACGCGATTGCCGGTGGGCATGTGAATTGGACGGAGATGCTGCGGCAGTTCTGGGTTGATTTTATTGCCGCGGTGGATGGCGCGAAGGGGCTTACGATCACCGAAGTGATTGATTATCTGGATGAAGATTTAGGGCCGCATTTCTTTCCCGAAGGGGATGAAAGCCGTAAATGTATGGCGTGTAAAGATACACATGGTAATGGGCGTTTGGGCTTGAAATTGGGTAAGTTTGGCGCGTTTATCGGGTGCTCGAATTACAATGACGGGTGTAAATTTACCAAGCCGCTTGTTGTGCCGGATGGGGATGAAGATGCGGCATTGGCGGCATTGGCGAATGAGCCGAAAGTTCTGGGTGAGGAGCCGGGGACGGGGCGGAGTGTAACATTGCGCCGTGGGCCGTATGGCCCGTATGTGCAGATTGATCCTGCGCCGGATACTGCCGAGGCGGAGGCGGAGCGCATGAAAGAATATGACGCGGATATTGAGGCGTGGAAAGAAGCCAAGAAAGTGGCAAAGGCCGCAGGTGAGAAAGCCCCGCGCAAGCCGCCAAAGCCAAAAGCGCCCAAGCCAAAGCGCCAAGGTTTGCCAAAGGGCTTATCCCCTGCGGATGTGGATTTGGAAAAGGCGTTATCGTTATTGGCGTTGCCGCGTGATGTTGGCGCGCATCCGGAGACAGGCAAGATGATCAAGGCGGGCATCGGGCGTTTCGGGCCATTTGTGATGCATGACGGAAAATTTGCGAGTTTGCAAAAAGATGATGACGTGATGCATATCGGCATGAACCGCGCGATGGAGCTAATCGCGATTAAAGCGCAGCGTGACGAGGCCAAAGCCGCGAAGGCGGCGGAGAAAGAAGCGGCGGGTGGCGCGAAGGCGAAGAAGAAAGCGCCAGCGAAGAAAAAGAAGGCTACGGGGAAGAAGAAGTGATGACTTTAAACCGCAGATAAACGTAGATAACAATCTGCACTTAATTAAATTTATAACCCCAATACGCGATGCGCTGGATCCCATGCCGCCATGGCCGCTCCTTCAGAATGCCTTAAGACACCTTCTACAATTTTCATTGTGAACAGCCTTGTGTGAGGGTCAACGCCCTCAGCACGAAGCGTTTCTTCAGCATATTGCTGCGCTTCTTCCTTTGTTTCAATGATTCCAAATGTTTCATCTTTAGCAAGCAACTCAAATGCTTTTTTCACCGCATCCGAATGCACCCCTTTTGAGTTTTGAACCGTTTCGTTACGAATGCGGAACGATTCAACAATACGTTCCTCATAGGGTTTTTTTATAAAACTTTTGATATGAGCAGCAGCTCTCTCAAGTTGTTCTCTTGCATTTGCTGCGGCTTTTTCTGCGGGGCTTAATATTTTTGGTGGTCTTGCCATGTGTAATCTCCTGCCAATACCAATAAATATGAAAAAACAATACGTCAACAGAAAATATGTTTTGTTTATTCTGTGTGGGGTGTGTATAAGGGGGTATGGTATTAGACCATCACAGATTTAAAGTTTACAAAATTCCCCATACATTATTAACCCATAGAGAATAAATGCAGATGCGTCTTTTTTTTAAAAAGACGATATATCGCGCTCTGTCTATGATGTATGCACAAACGTGCTTTTGAGCACAGAAAAGATAATAAAATGGCATTAGACCAATCAGAAATATTAAAATTTATACAATCCTCCCCCAACCCCGTGACCAAGCGCGAAGTCGCCAAGGCGTTCGGGATTAAGGGCGGTGAGAATCGGGTGGCGATGAAGCAGATTCTTAAGCATCTTGAGAAAGACGGCGTGATATTGAAGCAAGCGGGTGGCGTTTACAGCGTGCCTGATGGCTTGCCGAATGTCTCCGTTGTTCAGGTTTGCGAGATTACAACGGATGGCGATGTGTTTGCCGCCCTGCCGGAATGGAATGCGGAGATACGCGGGGCGCAACCGCGGATCGAGATTGTGCCGGATAAGAAACATTTCCCGAAATTGAGTGAGAATAGCCGTGCGTTGGTGCGGTTATCGCGGCAATCGGACGGGAATAATGCCGATTGGTACGAGGCGCGGATTATCAAGGTGATTGACCGCGAGGATAGCGGGCGGATTATTGGAATGCTTCAATATAACAAGCATGGCCCGATCCTCGCGCCCGCCGATAAGAAGGCGAAATATGATTTTGATGTGAATCCTGCCGATTTGAATGGGGCGAAGGATGGGGATTTGGTTGTGGGGGAGGTTCTGCCGTCTCGCGGCCTAAAGCGCAAAAAGGTCAAGATTGCCGAGGTGATTGGGCGGCAAGGCGATCCGCGTACGATTAGCATTTTATCCCTGCATGAGGCAGGATTGCGGGAAGGCTTTCCCGATGCAGTTTTGAAGGATGCGGAGGGGCTTAAGGTTCCCGAGCTTGGGAAGCGTGAGGATTTACGGGATATTCCGCTTGTTACCATTGATGGTGCGGATGCGCGGGATTATGACGATGCGGTTTATGCGGAAAAGCAAAAGGATGGTGGCTTTCACCTGATCGTTGCGATTGCGGATGTGTCATTTTATGTGCGCGAGGGAACGGCATTGGATGATGAGGCGCAACGGCGGGGGAATTCGACCTATTTTCCGGATCGGGTTGTGCCGATGCTGCCGGAGGCGTTGTCGAATGATTTATGCTCGCTTGTGCCGCATCAGCCGCGAGCCTGTATGGTTGCGCATATGTGGATTGATGCGGAGGGGCGGCTGACCGAATATAAATTTGTGCGCGGATTGATGCAATCGCATGCGCGCCTTACCTATGAGCAGGTGCAGGCAGCGCGGGATGGGGTTAAGGATGACCTGACCACGCCGTTGATGGATGATGTGATTAACCCGCTCTACGCGGCTTATGCGGTGCTTGACAAAGCGCGGCAAAAACGCGGCGCGTTGGATTTGGATTTGCCAGAGCGGCGCGTGGTGATTGACGATAAGGGCAATATGAGCGGCGTTGTGACGCGTGACCGCCTTGATGCGCATAAGCTGATCGAAGAATTTATGATTTTGGCCAATGTCGCGGCGGCCAAAGCGATTGAGGATAAACGTGACCCGAAGGCGTTTCCATGCGTGTATCGTGTCCATGATACGCCGAGCCTGGATAAGCTGGATTCCGTGCGGGAATTTGTGGAGAGTTTCGGGATTTCTATGCCCAAGGGGCAAATCGTACAGCCATCCTCGATTAACGGGGTTTTGCGCCAAGCCAGCAAGTTGGAATATTCGCATCTCATCTCTATTACGATTCTACGCAGTCAATCACAGGCCGTTTATGCCACGCAAAATATCGGGCATTTCGGGTTAGCCTTAGAGAAATATGCGCACTTCACCTCGCCCATTCGCCGTTATGCGGATTTGTTGGTGCATCGTAGCCTTGTGAATGCTTATGGGCTTGGTAAAGGCGGGCTTAGCGATGGGGAGATTGCGCGTCTGGATGAGATTGCGCAGCATATCTCAACGACCGAGCGCACATCCATGGTGGCGGAGCGCAGCGCGACAGATCGCTTTACGGCGGCGTATTTATCCGAGAAAATCGGCGCGGAGTTTAGCGGGCGGATTAATGGCGTGACGCGGTTCGGCTTGTTTGTGACCCTCACCGAGAGCGGCGCGGACGGGATTGTGCCGATGCGGAGTTTGAAGAATGATTTCTTTGAGCATGATGAGGGTCAACACGCCCTGATCGGGAAGCGCACGGGGATTGTTTACCGCATGGGGGCGAATGTTACGGTGCGCCTTAAGGAAGCCGATGGCTTGACCGGCTCTTGCGTCCTCGAAATGGCGGGAGATAGCGTTAATGGCGCGGATATTGAGGGGTTGGTGTTTAAGAGTAAAAAGCGGGAGTTTAAGCATAAAGGGAAGCCACAAGGGCGCAAAGGCGGACGAGGAGGAGGAAATCGAGATTTCAAGAAAGGTAAGCGCCGTCGTTCGTAAGATTTTATGTTGACAGTACTTGTGAAACCCTGCATAAAGCCGTTTCAGAATTAATGAAGGAATTTTAATTATGGCAGCAAAGAGTAAAAAGCGCCTCAAAGTGAGACTGGAAAGCGAAGCTGGTACTGGGTATCGTTATTACGCTATTCGTAACACTTCCGCGGAATACAAAATTCGTAAGAAGAAATATGATCCTTGGGCAACCAATGAGCAAACAGGAAAGCGCGGGGCGCATGTCTGGTTCGTAGAGAAGAAGATGCCACCGTCCAAGAAAAACTAATTATTGTTTTTCTATCGCAATGCTTATCAAAAGCGCCCGTCGAAAGATTGGCGCTTTTATTTTGCCTCGCGCAGCTGCGCTGCTCCGGCGGGGCGTGCGAAAGCACGGGGCGCAGTCGCGCCCGTTGGGTTATAGGATAGAAATTGTTTATAAAAACGTCATTGCGAGGAGCGGCAGCGACGCGGCAATCCAGCTCCTGCACTACCGGGTACAACAGGTGATGGATTGCTTCAGCACTGCGTGCTTCGCAATGACGGGATAGAGTTAAAATTATGTTTAAAGAGAATAAAGACACGAAATACGTTCATAATTACACGCCGGATTTAAGGATTCCGCGCGGGCTGTTTTCTTATGCGCGGATGGTGGTGGCACGGAACCCGCGTATGTGGGCATTTATGTTGCTGACCGATATTTTGCACGGCATTCGGTATCCAATTGCGTTTTTCCTGATGGGGCAGATTGTGAATATCCTGACGACTCTGCCTGCGGGGAGTAATGTTCCGCGTGATGCGTGGGTTTATACGGGTTTGATTTGTGCGGTGCTTTTGATTGGGGAGTTGGCGCATGCCATTCCGCATTATTGGACGTTTAATTGGTGGAAACGCGCGCGGGCGGAGCTGCGCTCGGATCTTTTTGCCTATACGCTCAAACATTCCTATACCTATTTTCAAAATCGTTTTGCGGGGTCTTTGGCACGTAAGGTTACCGAAGGGATTGAAAAGGCGCTTGTGCTGCAAGAGCAAGTACGCTGGCAGATTATGCTACCGCTTGTGAATATGGTGACGTCGGGCATTGTCTTGATGACGATTTCTGCGCTATTTGGTTCTTTAGCATGCGGATTTGTTGCGATTATTTTGATTCCTGTATTTTTGAAATTGCAGAAATTACAGGTTAAATCACGTGAGTTTGCGGATCGGTGTTCCGATGTAACGGGACAGGTTGTTGATAGTTTGACCAATATTGCATCCGTTAAATCCTATGCCCAAGAAGCACGGGAAATGGAGGAGCATACCCGCGTATCCGAAGCTCAGATGAAGGCATGGCACAAATTGCTGCGGGTTTTCTTACTGATGGATAATTATCGGCGGGCTACCTTTGTCATGTTTGGAACGGGGATGATGGCGCTGTGCCTGCTAAAGTGGCAGAGCGGCGTGATTACGTTGGGCGATATTGCGACGATTATGGGGATTGCGTTTAATTTCACCTCGGTTGCATGGCATTTGAGCAGTGGGCTTATTCATACGACGGAATCGCTTGGCTATCTCAATGACTCGCTTAGCACGCTTATTCATCCGCATGAGGTTGAGGATGCGGACGGGGCGGCGGCGCTTGATTTACGGCGTGGGGAGATTGTGTTTAATGGGGTTTCGTTTGAATACCCGAATAAGCCGGTGTTTGATGGTTTAACGCTTAACATTCCCGCCGGACAACGGGTGGGTTTGATTGGGCCTTCGGGGTCGGGGAAATCGACCTTTGTGAATTTGATCCAGCGGTTTTTTGATGTTGATGCGGGGCGCATCGAGATTGACGGGCAGGATATTTGCGAGGTTACGCAAGAAAGCTTGCGCCGGAATATTGCCGTGATTCCGCAGGATACGGCGCTGTTTCATCGCACGTTGATGGAGAATATTCGCTATGGGCGGCTTGATGCGAGTGATGAGGAAGTGATTGAGGCGGCGCGGCGGGCGCATGCGTTGGAGTTTATTGAGGAATTGCCTGAAGGGTTTGAGACGATGGTCGGAGAGCGCGGCGTGAAGCTATCGGGTGGGCAGCGGCAGCGGATTGCGATTGCACGGGCGATTTTGAAGGATGCGCCGATTTTGATTTTGGATGAGGCCACATCAGCACTGGATAGCGAGTCTGAGAAGCTTTTGCAGGCTTCGTTGGAGGAGCTGATGCAGGGTAAAACTGTGATTGCGGTGGCGCATCGGCTATCCACCATTAGCCACCTTGATCGCTTGCTCGTCATGCAAAACGGTACGGTGGTTGAGGATGGTAGCCATGATGAATTGCTGGCGGCGGACGGACTTTATGAGCGGCTTTGGGGTATGCAATCGGGTGGGTTTTTGAAGTTGGATTAAACCTCAGAAGGCATAGAGTTTTTTATTTTACGCGAAGTAACGAAAATATTTGCTTTGTGTGTTTTTTAAATTCAAAAATTTCGCAGCTTCGTTTCTTCGCGTTTTTATTTTTGCCTACGGCGCTTTACAAAGGGAAAAGGAAGGTTAATCCTCAATCGGGCGTTCGCGGACGGTGATTTGGTCGGGGTTTAGTTTTCCGGTTCCTTCGAAGACACAGCAATCGCGGCCTTGCTCTTTGGCTTCGTAGAGGGCTTTGTCCGCGCGCTCTAGCACTTCCTCAACCGTATGAGCCTGATAATCAATGATGGCGCCGCCCAAAGATGTGGAGATATCGAGGCAGCCACTATCAGTGGCGCAGGCGAAGGGTTCTTTCGCGATAGCGCGGCGGAGGCGTTCGGCAACCATAAAGGAGCGATCATTGGACACATCGGGCAGGATGACGGCGAATTCCTCACCGCCCAAACGTGCGACGAGATCGACACTGCGCAGGCCGTTTTGCAGGCGTTTGGCGAAGGTTTTGAGCACTTCGTCCCCTACGCCATGCCCCCATGTGTCATTGACCGATTTAAAGTGATCGATATCGAGCATGAGCACAGCGAGGGATTTCATTTCTTCGCGATTTTTATGCAGGAGCTTGTCGAGGTGGACCTCCAAATAACGGCGGTTATAGAGGCCGGTTAGTGTATCGGTGAGCGCCATAGAGAGGCTGATGTCATAAGAAGCGCGCAAGCGTTCCTGGAACCGTTTGCGGCGGATTTGGGTGCGGACGCGGGCGAGGAGCTCATTCTTTTCGATCGGGCGCATGATGTAGTCGTGCGCGCCGATCTCAAGCCCATGGGCGATCCGGTCCATATCCTCCGCCCCACCGATCATGATAATCGGGGTGTTGCGGGTTTTTTCGTTGGAGCGCAGGTGTGAGCAGAGCCTTAGGCCGTCTT
Source organism: Alphaproteobacteria bacterium (assembly GCA_050633165.1). GTDB lineage: Bacteria > Pseudomonadota > Alphaproteobacteria > Micavibrionales > Micavibrionaceae > TMED27. Next base: position 53,114 of record JBOEFZ010000014.1, read on the forward strand.
CGTTATCCAGATTAAGCGAGACGATGATGAGGTCGAAATCTTTTTCGCCTATATGCTGCATTCCCTCAACGCCGCCAGTGACGCTGGTGATGGCATCGTGATCGATGTTTAGGGTTTCGGTGATTTTGCGTTGTTCGAAATCTTTATCCTCGATCAGGAGGATATTGGCGTTTTCGGCCGATTCCGTCATGACGCTGGAGGTATTTTCGACGACGCCGAGTTGGTTGGCGGTGTTTTCGCGCACGCGCCATTCATCGGTTGCCATTTTGAGACGTACAGCGGAGCGTACGCGCGCCATGAGCGCGGTGTCATTAATGGGTTTGGAGAGGAAGTCATCCGCGCCGACCTCAAGCCCGCGTACTTTATCCGCCGGATCGGTCAGGGCGGTGACCATGACAACGGGGATATGCGCGGTTTCGGGGTTTTCTTTAATGCGGGTGCAGACCTCGAACCCATCCATGCCGGGCATCATAATGTCGAGCAAGATAAGGTCGGGCTTTTCGGCTTCGATTTTCTCCAATGCCTCTTCCCCGCCGGATGCGGTGATGACCTCATAATACTCCGCCATTAATTTGGCTTCGAGCAGTTTTACGTTCGGCAAAATATCGTCAACGACTAAAACACGTGCAGACATGGCGTTCCCCTACCCTTTATCTTCGCCAAGATGGCGGTTAATGGTTTCCATGAAAGAGCCGACGGATATCGGTTTGGAGATATAATCTTCGCACCCGCCCTCACGGATTTTTTGCTCATCGCCCTTCATCGCGAACGCAGTCACGGCGATAACGGGGATGGGCTTTAGCTCCTCATCAGCCTTTAATTGCTTGGTCAAATCAAGGCCGGAAATTTCGGGCAATTGGATATCCATGAGGATTAAGTCGGGTTTATGCTCCCGCGCGAGGGAGAGGACATTTGTGCCGTCAAAGGCCTTGATCGTGTCGATGCCGTGCGCCTCCAACAAATCATGAAACAGCTTCATGTTTAATTCGTTATCTTCGACGATTAGAACAGTTTTTGACATAGGATAAGATACTTCGAAAAGCGTTAATGAACCGCTAACAGTGTAGCGATTTTATGGGGAGGATTAAAGATGTTATTTATGCGTGCCGCAGGCGTTTGCCATTGGCTCTAATGCGGATAATTCCTGCCATACGCTGAAGGCGCCGTAATTGATGTCCATGTCGCTGATGATGCTGTTTTCATGCAAAGTCAGCTTGATTTCGTAATCGGGGGTTTGCTCGGTGCTTGATAGCGGGAAGAAAGCGAGATGGACGCGGTGGGCGGGGCTGTTTAATAAATCTTGCGCGGCGTCGAATTTTTCCGCGTTTGGAATGGGCGCGCCGATGATGGCATTGACCAGCACCGGCCCTTCATCGTCGCTGCCGTCGAACAAAATGGCGGAGGCGAATTTTTGTTTGTCTTTAATGGCTTGCAGGACGAATTTGCTATGCGCCATCGGGAATAATGTGTTGTCGGGCAAGGGGTAGCTTAGCCCCCCGGGGGCGGAGAATAGGGCTTGGCCGTTTGCGGCTTGGCCGCGCACTTCTTCGAATAGCTCGCCGTTTTGTTTGCGGCGAGAGATAAAATCCAGCGTTTTACCATCGAAGCTCTCAAACGTTGAGAAATCGCTGGTGATGCGCATCGCCGGCTCATCCGCGTATTCATAGAGCAGGTTAAAGCGGTGTTTGGAGGTCCATGCGTCACAATCCTCGTGCCATTCATAATACATTTTTCCGGAGATATTGGCGATTTGCGAACCGTTGGAGACGGATTTGAGGGAGATGTCGTAGAGCGCCTTATGCGGAGTGAATGTCGATTGAGCGGCGATGGCGGCTTGTGGCAGGAATAATACCAATAGAATCAATGTATTTTTGAACATAGCTCACTATAACACTGCACTTATAATAATAAAGCGGCAAAAGATGCCTTAGTTGCCATAAATATTTTTCCCAATAGCAAAATATAGCATTAGCCAACACCTGCAAACCATTGAAATTATTAATTTTAAAATTGGCATGCTATTCGCAACGTTACTTCCCGTAAACATTATTTACGGGGACTTTTGAGATATGGCTACACAAGCAACACAACATGAATATGATACCGCGCAGGATTTTATGCCCGCAATCAGCGGCACACCGAGCACTACATTACAAAATGCGCGGGCGCGGATTGCGAAGCTCGAGGCTTTGCGCGTGCATGATGAGAAGACCGGCCTTTTGAATGGCAAGGGCATGGTGCAGGCATTAACGCGTGAGGCGGCACGAATGAAGCGTGAAACTGCCGCATCTCATATTTTTGTCCATGTGCAAATTGATAATTTAGAGAGCATTCGCGCGCAATTTGGCGCGTTGGCGGCGGAGATGGCGGTGCGGATTATGGCGCGGACATTATCTGGACAGGCGCGGGAATGTGATTTTTTAAGCCATAGCGCGGCGGATGAGTTTTCGCTTTTGCTGGTTAATGCGGATCAGGATCGGGTTATTCCGCGAATTCAGACGCTTAATTTAGGCTTGAACAAGCTGAGCTTTCGTTGGAATGGGCAGGGTGTGCCGCTTCTTGCGAGCCTTGGGATTGAAACATGCGCGAAGGCGCAGGATTTAAACGAGATTTGCGAGGCTTATTTGGCCGCATAACATTATAATAAGCCCCCCTCAGTCTGCCGACCCTAACCCCTACCCCTCCAATGGCAGACACCCCCAAAGCCCCGAGAGCAGCGATCTATACGCGCTTTCGGGGCTTCTTTTTTAGGGCGGATTTTGACAAGAGAAGCGGCTTTTTGATAGAGTCGCTTATCGCAAATCACAACGGAGTTTTTATGCCATTTGATGCGGCGGTTGCCGAAAATGACACGACCACAAAACGCGAAAAAGACGTTGGTGAAATGGCATGGGGTGAGATTTTACGAAGCCCGCATATTCCCAATAATTTCAAAGATTTGATTATGCTGCAGCTCGACGCGGCGGGGCAATTGCCGGGGCTTATTAAACGGGCGCGGTTCGGCTTATCGCTTGATGAAGAAATCGAGCAGAAGCGTGAAGAGCGGGAAAAAGCACTCGGGCAGCTTTTGTTTTTTCAGCAGCAGCGCGCGGATTTCGTGGCCTTGTTACAGCAGCAAAAATATATGGTTGGTAAGGAGCTGGACAATGTTAATGGCCTTATCAATAAATTACGCGGGAAAAAGGGGCAGGACGGGTTAATTGAGGATCTAACAGATTACCGCAATGATTTGCGCACGCATGAAAAAAGCCTTAGCAAAATGGCGCGTGAAGCGGCGGTTGTTGGCACGATTAAAGGGCTTGGCACGTTGATGCGGACATTCGGACGGGTGAGCGAAACTATTTACAACAGACGCGCGGAGATTTTGGGTGCGATGGCCGTGGCAGGGCGTGTTGTTGGTGGCGTCGCGCAGCTTGCGGGGCAAGGCTTGGGGCAAATCGGTCGCCTTGCCTTTTCATTTGTGTAAATTCATGTTTACTATTCCTTTATGGCTATTGATTCAGAACAGGTTTTAAAATCATTCGGGCAAACGTCGGAGACGCAGTTTTCGCTGCTTTATGCGTTGCAGCTTTTTATTGCGTGCGAGGAGGATAAGAGCCATGCGGCCTATGATATTGCGGGCGAGGATGCGTTTAGGCTGTGTGCCGCGCCGGGGCGCCTTGGTAAAAACTTGGTGCATATTCGGGATTTTATTTTGTGGCAGCGGAATATTTTGAAGCTCGATGATGGGGAGATTCTGGAGACGGAATTGCCGCGCGGGTTAAAACATAAATATCCGGTGAAGGCTTCACGATTGGCGGAAGAACCCTCGCGCGAGGTGCGCGAAAGCGGGATTAAAACTTTGCTGGATGAAATTGATGCCTATATGGCGAAATTTAACGAGGTGCGGGCGATTTTGGAGGCCACCGAGGATCGGTTTTTAACCGTTGAGGAAACGCTGAGCCGTGCGGAGAGCCTTGATGAAGGGGTTGCGGGCGCGATGAAGGATCAAAAGGCGGAGTTGGAGCGGATGCGGATTGCGCTGACCGATTTGCGGGGGGATTTGGAAGATCCCACCCTGCCGGATTTAATCAAATTCGCCGATACGCCGAAGGCCGCATGGGGTTTGATGAAGCATTTAAGCGCAGTGAATTTACAAGCGCGCGAGGCGATACGGCGGTATCAGTTGGCGGAGACTAGCTAACCGCACACCCTGCAAAACAGTATAAGTCATTGATAATTAACTACAAAACCCTCACCTTTTGACTCTTTCCACCTCATTCCTGTATCATGTTTTTATTCACTAAACGTGGTAATTTATGGCATTAGCAGCAGAAGAACGATTAGAAGACGAGCATCAGGCAAAATCAATGTCCGATATTATTGCGGGCAGCCTTCCCAAATCATTATTAAATCGTATGCGTCTTGAGCTTCAGCGCTCTGGGTTAGGGGCAGGATTGCTTCGCGTGCAGGATTTCAAGCTTACAGAAGCAGAAGAAGCAGAAATGCTTCGTAGACAAATGGATATTGATGCAGCGATTGAGGCAGCAAAGTTTGTTTCTGTACGTGATCACGTTACGGAATTTGCAAACACCTTCGGAAAGAATATTTCAAAACTCGGCGCGCAGATCAGGCAGGATATTGATGGCTTGTTGGATGCGGGACTACAGAGAAATGATGCTATCATTCAAAAATTAGAGATCTATGAAGCCGAAATGCGTGGCTACAATCGTAACATTTCAGAAGCTCAAAACGCGATCAATCAAGCAAGAAGTGTGGATGTCATTAAGAACATTTGGGATCATTTGAGCAATCAGGAACGGAATTTTACAAGAACCGTAAGTAACTACGGTCAGCATCGGGCACAATATGCACCTACATCCGGCTGGTCTTACAGAAGCCATTCAAACAATAACACCAGCACTGCTTTTGCATCAGCTGGGTTTGGATTGGATGCTTATACGCCGGATCGTGATGACAATCGCCGCGCTGATTATGGGTATGGGCTTGATTTGGGCTTTGGCGACGAGGGTGGTAGCACGAAAAAGCCAACCGCCGAAGAGAAAAAGAAGCTCAAAGAGGCCATGAAAAAGCTTATGGCGGAGATGGGTACAACGGCGAATGGTAATGGAACACCCTCAGCGAAACATACCACCAAAACCACAGCACCAACGGCCAAGCCGCCTGCGCCAAGCGTTGGGTAATCCATAACAATAGTTTAAGCCGCTTCATCCGCTGCTACGGATTTTTTCGGCAAGTTCAATTTCAAATGTAATGCCTTTAATTGCTCGTGATCGACGCTGCTTGGGGCTTGCATCATGGCGTCTTCGTATTGGCCGTTCATGACGAAGGCGTAGACTTCACGTAGGTTTGGTTCATCGGCAAGGAGCATGACGATGCGGTCGATACCAAAAGCAAGGCCGCCATGGGGGGGAGCGCCGTAGCGCATGGCGTTTAGCATGCCGCCGAATTCTTTTTCGAGGACGTCTTTGTCGTATCCGGCGATACCGAATGCTTTTTCCATGATTTCGGGTTTGTGGTTACGGATTGCGCCGGAGGCGAGTTCGAAGCCGTTACACACGCAATCATATTGGTTGGCGTAGATATCGAGGGGGTCTTTTTCCTCGAGGTCTTTCATGCCGCCTTGGGGCATTGAGAACGGGTTGTGGGAGAAGTCGATTTTTTGTGCGGCTTCGTCAAATTCATACATGGGGAAATCGACGATCCATGCGAGTTTGTAGACATTTTGCTCGCGCGCGGCTTCGTGCCCTTCGGGGAGCGCGTCACAGATTGCATCGCGGGCCGCGCCGGCGAATTTTGCGGCGGGAGCTTCGGCGTTGCAGATGAAGAAGATGGCGTCGCCGTCTTCGCATCCCGCAGTTTCGCGGATTTTGGCTTGCGCGGCTTCGGGGATGAATTTGGCGATCGGGCCTTTGCCTGCACCGTCTTCGAAGAGGACATAGCCGAGGCCCGGTGCGCCTTCGCCTTGCGCCCATGAATTGAGCTTGTCGAAGAAGCTGCGTGGTTGGTCGGCGACGGATGGGGCGCGGATGGCGCGGACGACTTTGCCTTCGCCCTTGAAGGCTTTGAACTCGACATCATCGCTGGCGAAGATTTCGGTTACGTCTACGATCTCGAGCGGGTTGCGGAGGTCTGGTTTATCCGAGCCGTATTTTAGCATGGCGGTTTTATAGGGGATGTTTTCGCACCAGATTACGTCGCGTTTTTCGCCCGTAAAGTCGGCGAATTTTTTGAAGGTTTCCTCGATGACGGGTTGGATGGTGTCGTGCACGTCTTGTTGGGTGACGAAGGACATCTCAACATCAAGTTGGTAGAATTCGGCCAAACGGTCGGCGCGGCCGTCTTCGTCACGGAAACATGGGGCGATTTGGAAATATTTGTCAAAGCCGCTCATCATCAGCATTTGTTTGAATTGCTGTGGGGCTTGGGGGAGGGCGTAGAATTTGCCGGGGTGGAGGCGTGAGGGGACGAGGTAATCGCGCGCGCCTTCGGGGCTGGATGCCGTTAAGATCGGGGTTTGGAATTCTTGGAAATCTTTTGCCCACATTTGGGTGCGGAAATTGGCAATGACATCATTACGCAGGCGGATTTTGCGTTGCATGTTTTCGCGGCGAAGATCGAGATAGCGGTATTTGAGGCGGATATCCTCGCCTGCGCCGTCATCCTCATAGACTTGGAACGGGATGATGTCGGCGGCGCCTTGGAGCTCAAAGCTTTCGATGCGGATTTCGATCTCGCCCGTGGGCATTTTGGCGTTGATGGTGTTGTCGGTCCGGGCGGCAACTGTGCCATCAATGGTCAGGACGCTTTCGACCCGGATTTTCTCGAGATCCGCCATGAGGGGGCTGCCCTCCTCCACCACGCATTGCGTGATGCCGTATGTATCGCGCAGGATGATGAATAATACGCCGCCAAGGTCATAGATGCGATGCACCCAACCGGAAAGGCGAACCGTTTCGCCTTCGTTAGATTTGCGGAGTTGTGAGCAGGTGTGTGTTCTGTATGCGTGTGTCATGTAAGTTTTATAACCACCAAGACACCAAGTCACAAAGGTTTTTTATGAAATAATTAAAAGAATCCTTGGTGTCTTGGCGCCTTGGTGGTTAAACCTTATACATGCTTATTACATCACAAAAGGCGCTTGAGGAATTTTGCGCGGGGTTACGATCCGAAACATTCCTGACCGTGGATACCGAGTTTTTGCGGGAGAAGACTTATTATCCCAAGCTTTGCCTTGTGCAGATCGGGGCGGCAGATGGACGCGCGGCGGCGGTTGATCCGTTGGCGGAAGGGATTGATTTGGCGCCGGTTTATGATTTGCTGTTTAACCCTGATATTTTGAAGATATTTCATGCCGCGCGGCAGGATTTGGAGATATTTTATAATCTTACCGGCAAAGTTCCTGCGCCTTTGTTTGATACGCAGATTGCGGCGATGGTTTGCGGGTATGGCGAGCAGGTTGGCTATGAGGCGTTGGTGCGCGACATTACGGATGGAAATATTGATAAGAGCGTGCAATATACGAATTGGTCGGTGCGGCCATTGTCGGATGTGCAGGTTGAGTATGCGCTTGGCGATGTTACGCATTTGGTGAAGATTTACGAGCATTTGCGGGATAAATTGGAGGCGCGTGGGCGGACGCATTGGGTGTTTGAGGAAGAGGCCGTTTTGAACGATCCGGCGACCTACGCCGCGCCGGTTGAGGATGTGTGGCAGCGGGTGAAGGTGAAATCGCCCAAACCCCAGACTTTGGCGGTGTTAAAGGCATTGGCGGCGTGGCGCGAAGTGCGGGCGCGGAAGAAGGATATTCCGAAGAATTGGGTGATGCGGGATGAAACCTTGGCGGATATGGCGGCGCGTTGCCCCAAAGATGTTAAGGGATTGAAGAAAATTCGCAATATGAGCGACAAAGTCGCGGAGGGAAACTCCGGTGCAGAGATATTAAAGCTTATTAAGGATGCGTTGGCGAGTGATCCGGCGGGGTGGCCGGCGGTTACGAAGAAAAAACCGCCCTCTGCGCGCGTGACAGCGATTACAGAAATTTTGCGGATGCTGTTGAAAATTCGTGCGGCAGAAGAGGGGGTTGCCGCGAAGTTGATTGCAACGCCGGCGGATCTTGAGGGGGTGGCGAAGGATGATGCGGCGGATGTTGCCGTGCTATCGGGTTGGCGACGGGAAATTTTCGGCGAGGATGCGCTGCGCCTTAAGAATGGTGAAATTGCGATTGGGCTTAAGGATGGTAGGATTGCGGTGATTGAAACTTCATAAACGTCATTGCGGGGATAACAGATGAAACAGCTTTATATACTTAGGCATGCGCAGGCGGCGGGGACGCCGGTGGGCGGGACGGATAAGGATCGGGAGCTTACGGCGCAGGGGGTGAGCGATGCAAAAGCGCTAGGGGCGGCCATGGCGGCGGCGGAATTTTTGCCGGAATTGGTGTTATGCTCTCCGGCGGTGCGGACGCGGCAGACTTTGCGCAGCGCCTTGGCGGCTTTAGAAGAAATAAGCGGTATTTCGCCCGTGATTGAATATCCGGAAGCGCTTTATAATGCGCCGCAGGGGGATTATAAAGCGGCATTGCAGGGGGTGGTGGCGGATGTCGCCTCGGTTTTTCTGGTCGGGCATAATCCGGGGATACATGCGCTGGCGGCGAGCTTGGTGAATGAGGATCATCCTTCGATGGTGAGCCGATTGGCGGCGGGATATGCGCCGGGGACATTGAGCGCGATACGGTGTGATATTGCCGATTGGAGAGATTTACAGCCGTATGAGAATGGCTTAATCGCGATATTGGAGGCGACGGAGTATAATGGGACGGATCGTCCGACGCGGTGGATGTAGGCTGTAATCGTTTCATTGTGAGCGTCGTCAAATTTCACCTCATGTGGATTTACCACATTTCAGCTCATTTTCCTCGTCACACTAAAACGCTTTTTGCCTATGCTTTTTTAACCACAGAATGCACAGAGTTTAAAAAGAAACCATAGAGATTTTCCCTCTGCGCCCTCAAAATTTCTCTGTGTTTTCTGTGGTTATTTTTTGCCTGCGGCGCTTTTATAGGTTTATGAGGACATCCCGAATAAGCGGTACGGTGACGGGGCGTTTTTGGGAGAGGGCCAGGGCGTCGGCGGCGGTTACGATGTCTTTGGCGGCGGTGAAGGAGCGCTCCATGCGGGGGAGGATGTATTTTAGGACATCTGCGCCGATATTAATTTGGCGGTCGGCGAACATTTTTACGATCACATTTTGCAACAAGGTTTCACATGGCGACATTATTACCGCATGTGGCGCGGCGCGCAGGCGGGATGCGAGGTCGGGGATGGTGAAATCTAGGTGTGAGGGGGCGCTGCGCATGGTTAGGAGCATGGTGCGTTGCTCTTCTTTGAAGATATTATAGAGATGGAAGAGCGTTTCTTCGGCTTCACGCGTGCCGATCCATGGATCTATTCCATCGAGAAGGAGGGTTTCGCCCTGCGCTGCTATCTCTTCGGCGCTTTGGGTTGTTAGGGTTTCGGTGGGGATTGCGGTTGCGCCTGTGCGGGCTTGCCACACGGCGGCGAGGTGGGATTTTCCGGAGGCGGCGGGACCGGAGAGGATGAAGGATGGAGCGGACCAATCGGGCCAACGGTCGATCCAGCCGACGGCGGCTTCGTTGCTGGTCCCCACCATGAAATCTTCGCGCCCTTGCGCCACGCGGACGGGGAAGGCAAGTGGGATTTGCTCGGGGGTTGGACGGGTAGTTTGCTGCATGAGGTAGTTTTAACGCGAAGTTACGAAGATGCGAAGGGTTTTGTTTTGGCGGCTGTTTTATTTCATTATTTGAACCACAACGAGCACGGTGAACACAACGATTTCATTACTTACGTCGATTTGGGCGCAATGTCTTTGTGGGCGTTGTGTGCGTGGTGGTTAACTCTTTTTGCCTGCGGCGCTTTCTTTTTGCGGCGTGGTTTGCCCTTATATAGGGGGCTGGATTTGTATTGGGTTAGGGTGAAGGCGAGGAGCACGCCCGCGATGGCGGCGATGGGGACGGCGAGGAGCATGCCCAAGATGCCGAAAAGTGCGCCGCCCGCGAACAGGGCGAAGAAGATCCATAGCGGGTGGAGACCGACGGAATCGCCGACGATTTTGGGGCTTAGGAAATTGCCTTCGATGATTTGCCCGATGAGGAAAATTCCGGCGATGAGGGCGACATAGCCAAGATCGCCCGCTTGGAACCATGCGACGATGATGCTGGTGAACAGGCCTATGACAGAGCCGATCATGGGGATAACCGAGAGCAAGCCCGCCATAAGGCCGATGAGGAAGCCGTATTTAAGGCCAGCGATGGAGAGCGCGATGGCATAAGCAATGGCGAGGATGAGGGCGACGCTGATTTGCCCCCTTACGAAGCCGGAGATTTTTGTGTCGATCTGGGCAAGCAGGTCTTTGATGGTGTTTTTGTGGTCGCGGGGCAAGAGATCCTCCACCCATTTGGTTATATGTTCCCATTCATTCATCATGAAATACGCCACCAGCGGGGTGATGACAAGAAGGGTTAGAACGTCGATGAAGGCCTGACCGCCCGCGGCGAGGCTGGCGATGAGTTTTTTGGCGATATTGGCGGCGGAATTAGTGTGCTCGCTCATCAAAGCTTTGAGGTCATCGCCATTGGATATGCCTAAGATGGATTGTAGCTTTCCGGTGTGCGGCTCGAGATAGGCCGTGAGGGATTCGATGTAGCGCGGGGCTTCGTCTACAAGGGCGAGGCTTTGCTTATACAGCACGGGCAGGATGAGGGCGAATGATGTCCCCACAATTGCGATAAAGAGCAGCAGGATAATCAGTGCGGCGATTTTACGCGGAATTTTGATACGGCCCAAGGCATGGACGAGCGGGTTGAGGAGGTAGGCGATGGCGAGGCCGAGGACGAAGGGGAGCAGGACGCCTTGGAAGATATAGATGAAGGTGAAAAGCGCGAGGGTGGTGAGGCTCCAGAATATGGCTTGGGATTTTATGGTCATTGCTTTGGCCTTTTCTCGTCGGCTTAAATTGCTCACGTATTTTTTAACGCGAAGTTACGAAGATGCGAAGGGTTTTGTTTTGGCGGCTGTTTTATTTCATTATTTGAACCACAACGAGCACGGTGAACACAACGATTTTTTGCTTACGTCGATTTGGGCACAATGTCTTTGTGGGCGTTGTGTGCGTGGTGATTAACTCTTTTTTGCCTGCGGCGCTAGAATGTCGTTTAAAACGTCATGGGTTTGTATTGCGGTACGCCGCCTTTGGGGCGGAGGATGGTGGCGGTTTCGCCGTTGGGTAAGGTGGCTTGTTCAAGGATTAATCCATTTTGCCGCAGAGCCGTTACGATACGGCGCGAATCGCCCTGAAACACTAAGTCAGCGTTAACCTCGTTGGTGGTGAGGGCGTTGACGGTGATATCTTCGATGCCTTGTACTTTCCGAAGGGTTTTTTGCATGCTCATCCAATCGGGGAGGCCGCCGATAGGGATGCGAACGGACAGGCGGTTTTGCGGGGCGGTGGCCTTGACCAAGGTGCGCGCCTTCCAGTCTTGCTTTAACGCGGATTTTACGCGCAGGACAGCGGCATCGTAAAGCTGGGTTTTGGATTGTACGCCGTTCGCGATGACGGAGATTTGCTGCACCAATTCCGGTGCGCCACGGTCGGTGCGGTAGATTTCGACGGATAGCTCACCCTTTGCGACCGCATTTTGATTTGTGATATTATGCAGTGCATCATCGGGGTGTGCGATGGCGATGACCGCTTCGGTGAGGCCGTAACGGTTTAGCATGTTATCGAGGTTTTCGGGGGACAGGCGAAGGGCTTTGTTATCTTCGACATCCTTAACATCTTCGAGATCACCGATGGGGAGGCGGATGGGCACAGCATCGCTTCCTTGCCCCATGCGCTTCCATGCGAGCATCCAATCATTATAGGGCGACCAGATTGTATTGGCGGTACCGCGTTGGAGGTAGGGGAGGATGAGGAGTGGGCGGCTGGATACTGTGCTGATGGTGGTTTCTTTTTTGGCGAAGAAATTACGGACAGCCTTATCATTGAAGCGGAAAGTATATGCGCCGACATAGCGAACGGCGGAGAGTTTTTCATTCAAAAGCTCGAAATCCTGAATCATAGGGGAGATGGCGAGTGGTGCGGGCAGTTCAAAGACTGCAAGCTCGCCCTCGGGGAGCATGCGGGTGGCGAGGGTTTCGAAAGCTTTGACTTGTGCTTCTTCGAAGGCTTTTTCGCGGGCGAGGATGGCGTTTTGTGCCGTCACGTCGACCTGAACATCTTCGATTGTGAAAATGGGGTCAATAGCATTCGGGGCGGCCTGCCCTTCAATTGCGGAAAAAACGCAGATCAGGGCTATACCAAGCCAGCAGAAAGCTTTATATAATTGAGCCATAAACGAAAATTAATGGGTTTAGGTTATGAAAGCAAATGAAAACAGTGCTTATAAGGAAGCGGGTGTCGATATTGATGCGGCGGCGGCCTTGGTCGAGGATATCAAACCGCACATCAAAAAAACGCATCGTAGCGGTGTGATGAGCGGGATTGGCGGGTTTGGTGCGTTATTTGACCTCAAGGAAACGGGGTATAAAGACCCAATTATGGTGTCGGGGACGGATGGTGTCGGCACGAAGATTAAAATCGCGATTGATAGCGGGATTCACGATACGATCGGGATTGATGCGGTGGCGATGTGTGTGAATGACATTATCGTACAAGGGGCAGAGCCTTTATTCTTCCTTGATTATTTTGCAACTGGGAAGTTGGAGAATGCGGTTGCCGAGGATGTGATTAAGGGCGTTGCGAAGGGGTGTGAGCTTTCGGGTTGCGCGCTTATCGGCGGGGAAACGGCGGAGATGCCGGGGCTTTATGCGGATGGTGATTATGATTTGGCGGGCTTTACCGTTGGTGCGGTGGAGCGGGATCAGATGATTACCGGTGAGGCGATTGCAGATGGTGATGTAATTTTGGGACTTGCTTCGAGCGGGTTGCATTCGAACGGGTTTTCGTTGGTGCGGAAGATTTTGGCGGAAAATCCGGGTGTTTATGCGGAGAAAGATTTGCTGGAGCCAACGCGCCTTTACGTGAAGAGTGTTTTGGAGGCGCTGAAGATTAAAGATGAATCCGGCGCGGCGGCTATTCACGGGATGGCGCATATTACGGGTGGTGGATTGCTCGAGAATGTGCCGCGTGTGTTGCCAGAGGATGTGTGCGCGGTAATTGATGTGGCGGCTTGGGAATTACCGCCTGTTTTCAAATGGTTGAAGGAAGCAGGCAACCTTAAACCTCACGATTTGGCGAGCACGCTCAATACGGGGATTGGCATGGTTGTTATTTGCGATGCGGCGCATAAGGATGCTTTGATTGATAGCCTTGAGAGTAATGGGGAAGCGGTTTTTGAGATTGGATCAATTCAGAAACGAAACGGATCGGAATTAAATTTACAGCTTGAGAATTTGGATGAGGTTTGGGGTTAGTTTTTAACCACAGAATTCACAGAGAAGTAAAAGAAATCACGGAGGTGTCATTGCGAGAAGCGTTAGCGACGAAGCAATCCAGCACCCATTCTAAACGATAATGCCGGAGATAGATTGCCGCGTCGGCTTCACCTCCTCGCAATGACGTATAGGGAAAAACAACATGACACAGAAAATAAAAATTGCGGTTTTGATTTCCGGTGGGGGGAGTAATTTGAAGGCTTTGATTGATGCTTCGAAGGCGGGGGATTATCCGGCGGAGATTGTTTGTGTGGCTTCTAATCGGCCTGATGCGGGCGGGTTGAGGCATGCGGAAGATGCGGGCATTCCGGCGCATATTGTGAATCATAAAGAATATGACGGGCGGGAAGCGTTTGATGAAGCGTTGATTGAAGTGCTTGCGCCCTATGGTGTGGGTTTGGTTTGTTTGGCAGGGTTTATGCGGATTTTGACGCCGCGCTTTATTGATGCATATGAAGGGCGGATTTTGAATACGCACCCTTCCCTACTCCCGAAATTTGGCGGTGAGGGGATGTATGGCATGCATGTGCATAGCGCCGTTATTGACGCGGGTGAAAGCGTGAGCGGCGTCACCATTCACAAGGTCATATCCGAGGTTGATCGCGGGGAGATTGTACTGCAGCGCGAGGTACGGGTTGAGGATAAGGACACGCCGGACGCATTGGCGGCACGGGTGTTGCGCGAAGAGCATATTGGTTACCCGCTCGCAGTTAAGGCCATAGCAGAAAAAATGTTGAATTTTTAGCGCTATCGCATAAAATTAAAAATAGGAACAAGGAACATAATCATGGCAAAACAAGAAACCGTTAAAATTGATCCAAAAGAATTAGAAAATGCAGAAAAGCTATGGGTTGCGTTTGGTGCAGCTTCGAAATGGACCATGATTTTGATTATCGTGGTTTTGAGCGGCTTGGGAATTGCATTTTTATAACGCATTTCAATGGCTTACCGATCTTTTTTATTTCTATAATATAGCAACATATCCTTAACCTTTTTACGGCATACTGACCCTTGAGTAGATATGCGAATTCTCGCGTATTTTTGGGAGGTACATTACCCGCGATTTTCTGCGGGATATAACCGTAAGATATGTTTGTAAAGCAA
>JBOEFZ010000015.1:0-12158 GCA_050633165.1 Alphaproteobacteria bacterium
GTTGTTGCTCTATAATAGGGCACATGGTTAAAGGATTTAATGTCGAGAGCGAGAAGCCTGTTTTTATATATAAGCCGCATCCAAGTGTGGATGGGGCGTATGAGATCCATGGTTTTTACGACGATGTTCAAGACTATGAACCGATTGGGGAGTATGTTCCGAAAGTGGAGGATGAGCCTCGGGAATTGACCGAAGGATGCGTTACGAACCTTATTGCTTTGCTGAATAAGCGTGAGGAGAAGATGATAAATCTCGAGAATATGACGTCCGGTAAGTTGTTGTTCCAGATTGTAGAGCCGAAATTTGATGATGCGGAAGCGCGTAAATATATAACAATAATGTTTCGAACCCATGATGGCATGGGCGTATCAGAGGAAAATGCGGTGTTTAGATTAGAGAAAGGTGTATTTTATGAGCGGTTTGTCGAGAGGACTATTTAACGTTGGTTCTGAAGCGTTTAGCTTGGTTAGGAATTTTGCGGGTGCTGCGGCGGTTTCGGTGGCTGCGATAGCTGCGCCAGCGTATGGTGGTGAGCATCAACAGCTTGCTTCTAATTATCACACGCCACAAATTGCGCCGCCAGAGCCTGCGGCGGTGATGGAAATGTATCACGAAGGCTAAAGCGCTTTCAGCGTAATCGTAAATTTTGCGCCGTTTTTTGTATTTTCGGCGCTAATCTCTCCGTCATGGGCGTCGATGATTTGTTTGCAGATGGAGAGGCCTAGGCCGGAGTTTTGTCCGTAATCTTGATCCGGTCTTTCAGTATAAAATCTTTCAAAAATTGTTTCTAGTTTATGATCCGGTATGCCGCGTCCTTCGTCGGTGATTGATATTGTTATTTCCTGTTTGTTTTGCGTTATGGCAATTGTTATTTGTCCGCCTTCGGGGGAGAAGGACAGCGCGTTGTCGATGATGTTTTTGAAGACTTGTTCCAAGCGATGCGCCGTGCCGGAGATGGTTGCGGGGCTTGTGTTTTGGGATTTGAATGTGATTGTGACATTGTTTGCGGTGGTGACGATTTCGTTTTTCTTGCCGCGTTTGAGCGGGTTTTGATAGGTGTCGATGATTTGTTCGAGCAGAGGTTTTAGGTCAAGCGGCGCGAATTCTTCGCGGGAGAGTTCCGCATCGAGGCGGGAGGCGCCTGAGATGTCGGTGATGAGGCGATCCATGCGGGTGATGTCATGTTCGATGATGCCCATGAGTTTTTTGCGGTCGCTGGCTTTTTTGACTTTGCTTAAGGTTTCGATGGCGGATTTTAGGGAGGTGAGCGGGTTCTTAAGCTCGTGTGCGACGTCGGCGGCGAAGCTTTCGATGCTGTCCATGCGCTCGAATAGGGCGGTTATCATGGATTTTAGGGCAATGGAGAGGTCGCCGATTTCGTCGTGTCGGTGGCTGAAATCCGGAATGTTGGTGATTTTGGCGCGGCCTGTGCGTACCGCTTCGGCGGTTTTGGCGAGCTTTTTGAGCGGGCGGGCGATGACGCCGGAGAGATAGATGGAGAGCGCGATGGTGATCAGTAGGGTGATGAGGAAGATGCGCAGCACGTCGATCCAAACGGCGGCGACGCTTTCGCCGATATTGTGGTTGGTGTCTTTGATGAGGATGAAGCCTTGGATTGTGTTGTCGCGGATGAGGGGGGCGGCGGCGCTGAGGATGATATTATCGTCGTTTCCTTGCCATGCGGAGAGGTTGAGTGTGCCGTTTGCGGCGGCTTTAATATCCGGGTGGAGGGTGTTTTGGGGGTAGGGGGGGAGTTGTTTCTTATGGGGGAGGAGGTCGATGATAAAGCGGGCGGTTTCCTTGAGGATTCGGATGGATGTGTATTCGTGGCGTATATGTGTGTGTGGTGGAGCGGTTTGTTTTATGTGTTCTTGGGCGTTTGAATCGTAAAGTGTGATGTCTTTGTTGAAATTGGTGGCGTAGTAATTCAGGAGGGTTTTGGTGCGGGTTTCATCGGTGCCGGTGATATTAAGTGCGCCGGCGATGATGAGGGTTTCGTTCTCGAAATTTTCTAGTTTCGTTGTGATGATGCGATCTTGGTATTGTCCTAGATATAAAATGCCGATAACGAGGGTTAGGAGCGCGATTGCGTTGACCGAGATAATGCGCAAGGTGAGGCCGGTAATACGGCGCTCCGGTCCGCCCCAATAGGCATCGAAGAAATGATCAATTTCGGGTAATTCTGCTTGGGGGAGTTTTACGCGGAACCAGCGGTTTTCGTTTTTATCCGTTGAAACGGTAGCCTGCGCCGTAGATGCTTTGGAGGGCATCGAAGGTTTCGTCGGTTTTTTTGAATTTTTTGCGGACACGTTTTATGTGGGAATCTATGGTTCGATCATCAATGTAAAGTGTCTCACCATATGCGGCGTGGATCAACTGTTCTCTTGTTTTGACTGTGCCTGGGGTTTGTGCGAGGGTCAGGAGCAGGAGATATTCGGTGACGGTGAGGTTGATTTGTACGCCTTTCCAGATGCATAAGAAGCGCGCGTTATCGAGGGTGAGGTCGCCGTTTGTGATGGTTTCGTTGCCGATGGTGTTTTCGGGGGGCTCGGTCGGGTTGGTGTTTTTTGGTGTTGCAGCGGCGCGGCGGAGGAGGGCGTGGATACGCTGGATCAGGAGGTTTTGAGAGAAGGGTTTGGTGATGTAATCATCCGCGCCGCGTTGAAAGCCGTCGAGTTGGTCTTGCTCGTCATCTTTGGAGGTTAGGAAGATAACGGGGAGGGATTGGTTGGTTTCGCGGAGTTTTGTCAGGACTTCTTTGCCGTTCATGCGGGGCATTTTGACGTCGAGGATGACGAGGTCAGGCGTTTCGGCCTCTATGCCTTTTAGTCCGGCTTCGCCGTCGTTGTAGATGGTTGTTTTGAAGCCTTCGGCTTCGAGCGCCATGGAGAGTGAGGTTGTGATGTTGCGATCATCGTCAACAAGGATAATTTTATGAGTCATGCTTTATGATATCCACGTTCTTCCAAATCGCGCAAGACTTCGCCGGCGAGGTAGAGGGAGCCGGCGATGAGGATGGTGTTGGGATTTTGTATTTGGGTGAGGGCGGTGCGGTAGTTCTCGGCGGTTGAAAGCGGGATATTTTCGCAAATCGGGGCGATTGCATCGTGGATTTCCTGGGCGGAGGGGGAATGAGGCTCATTCGGGATTTGAGTGCAGGTGATGGTGTTGAGGTGCTGGAGGAGCGGTTTTAGGAATTCGGTGGGGTTTTTATGCGCCATCATGCATAGGATGAGGTCGGTTTTGTCGCTTTGTTGTTTGAGGAAGGCAGCGAGGGCGTGCCCTGCATCCGCGTTATGCCCGCCGTCGAGCCATATTTCGGTGGTTTCGGGGAGGTCATAGGCATTTGGTGGTAAGGGTTGCAGGCGGGCGGGCCAGTGGATGGAGGAGAGGCCTTTTTCGATGGCGTGTTGCGGGACTGGAAATTGGGATTGTAGTGTCTTTATGGCGGTGAGGGCGGTGTTGATGTTTGTTTTTTGATGCGCGCCGTTGAGGGTGGTGGGGTACGGCAATTCGTTGGCGGTATCGGCGTAGGTTAGGTTTGCTCCGGCCTCTTTGGCTTTGTTTTCGAAAACGGTATGGGTTTGTGTGAAATTTTGATGCCCGATGATGCAAGGGGCGTTTGGTTTTATAATGCCTGCTTTTTCGGCGGTGATTTGTTCGATTGTGTCGCCGAGGTAATCCATGTGATCCATGCCGATGGTGTTGATGATGGTCAGGGCTGGACTTTCGATGATATTGGTGCAATCGAGTCGCCCGCCAAGGCCGGTTTCGAGGAGGCATATATCAGCAGTGGTGCGGGAAAATGCGGCAAAGGCCATGGCGGTGGTGGCTTCGAAGAATGTGGCGTCGCGTCCGGCATTTTTATCCAAGGTTTCGTCGATGAGGGATTCGAGGGCTTTGTCGGTGATTTGTTTTCCGGCTAGCATGATGCGCTCGTTGAACCGGATGAGGTGCGGGGAGGTATAGGTATGGACGCGGAGGCCTGCGGCTTCGTATATGGCGCGCAGGGTGGCGATGATGGAGCCTTTGCCATTAGTTCCCGCGACGTGGATGGTTGGCGGTAGGGTTTTGTGTGGGTTGTTGAAGGCGTTGAGAAGCTCGATATAAGGCTCGCGGAAGAGATCGAGGGCGAGGTTTTTTTTGCCGCTTAGGGTGTAGAGCTTATGCAGCTTTTCCTCAAGGGTTTGCGAGCTGTGTTTTAAGTCGCTGGCGTACATTTTAAGCGGCTTTTTCGTCTTGCTTCATTAAGAGGCCGAGGATGCGGGAGAGGGTTTCGTGGAGTTCTCCGCGCGGGACGACTTGGTCGACGATTCCGTGCTCCACCAGATATTCCGCCGTTTGGAAATCATCGGGGAGGGTTTCGCGGACGGTTTCCTCAATCACGCGGCGACCGGCGAAGCCGATGGTTGAGCCGGGTTCGGCGAGGTGGATGTCGCCCACCATGGCGAAAGATGCGCTGACCCCGCCGGTTGTCGGATCGGTGAGCAGGACGATGTAGGGGAGTTTTGCGTCTTTGACCATTTCCACGGCGATAATAGAGCGCGGCATCTGGATGAGGGATAGCATCCCTTCTTGCATGCGCGCGCCGCCGGATGCGGGGATTACGATAAGGGCGGCGTTTGTTTTGACGGCTTCTTCGGCGGCGGCGACGATGCCTTCGCCTACCGCTGCGCCCATTGATCCGCCCATGAAGCTGAAGTTAAAGGCGGCGATGACGGTTTTGTTGCCGCCAATTGTGCCCTTGGCGATTGTGATAGCGTCTTTGAGGCCGGTTTTGTTTTGGGATTCTTTGATCCGGTCACTGTATTTTTTACGGTCTTTGAATTTTAGGGGGTCGTAGGCAACCTCGGGGATGGGGAGGGATTCGTATTCGCCATTGTCGAACATGATGGCGAGGCGTTCCTTGACCGTGATGCGTAAATGGTGACCGCAGTGATAGCAGACCTTGTTATTTTCCTCGAGGTCGCGGTGGAATAGCATGCCTTCGCATTTGGGGCATTTGTCCCAAAGGTTATCGGGGATGTCTTTTTGATCGCTGACGATTGATCTAATCTTAGGTGGTATAAAGTCTGTAAGCCAATTCATAAATAGTCATTCCATTTTTTAACCGGGCAGGTCTGCAAATAAAGCCGTTTTGCGCTTCCGCTCCTCACGTACCAAATGTACGCTGCGGTGCGGTTCTCGAACGGCTTCATTTTCGACAGCTGCCCGATTAAAAACTGAAACGACTATTAGCGTGTTTTTATAGATTTTTGAGGGATTGTGCAAGTGCGCTGACCTGTGCCGTCACTTTTTGTGTTAAATCGGAGGCGTTGGCGTTATCGGCGATGGTTTGGACGATGGCGGAGCCGACGACGACGGCGTCGCCAATGCGTCCGAAATTGGCGGCGTCTTGGGGGGTTTTGATGCCAAAACCGATGGCGACGGGCATTTTGGATTGTTCTTTGATGGAGGTGATGTGGGGTGTGATTTCGCTGAGGTTGGCTTTTTTGGAGCCTGTGACCCCCGCGATGGAGACGTAATATAAGAAGCCGCTTGCGCCTTTTAGGAGTTTTTCTAGGCGTGCCTCGTCGGTTGTTGGGGTGATCAGGCGGATGAGGTTTAGGTTGGCGGCGGTTGCGGCGGATTCCAATTCCTCGGATTCTTCGGGGGGGCAATCGACGATGATGAGGCCGTCTACGCCGGCCTCGGCGGCGGCGGTGCAGAATGTGTTGATGCCAAACGCATGAACGGGGTTGAGGTAGCCCATGAGGATGATGGGGGTTTCGGTGTTTTCGGTGCGGAATTCACGTACCATATCGAGGGTTTTGTGCATGTTCGCGCCGCTTGCGAGGGCGCGCTGGCTGGCGAAATCGATGGTTGGACCATCTGCGCCGGGGTCGGTGAAGGGCATGCCAAGCTCGATAATATCCGCGCCTGCAGCGGGGAGGGATTTTAGGACATTGAGGGAGGTGTCGTAATTCGGGTCACCGCCTGTGATGAAGGTGATGAGGGCGGGGCGGTTTAGGGCGGCTAATGTTTTTTCGATTCTTGTCATGATTTTTTTAACCACAGATGGACACGGATGAACACAGATTTTTTGTTTTGTTGTTTATGGGGGTTATGGCGTTGTTTTTGTTTGAATAAAGGTGATCCTTCAGTTTGTTTGTCGGGGAAGAGGGGGGAGGGGGTGTGCTCTTGATTTTTATGAAAATTAAAAAGGGGTTGGGCGGGGGTTTTTGCGGCGCTTATCATGAGGTTATTGTAGGAAATTATTCTTAATTTGTAAAGGGGTTAACCACAGATGGACACGGATGGACACAGATTTTTCATCTCTTTGTGGGTTTAATTTCCCGCCGCTTGCGGCGGGGTATGTTCATTCGAATTTCGGTGCTGGATTGCCTCGCTGCGCTCGCAATGACGTTTATTGGGATTGGTTTAGGCCGATATGCACCAATACCTCATTGACGCCGTCTTCGAAGAATCTTGGGCCGTAGGCTTCGAAATCGGTTTGGTAGGCGCGGGGGAGGTCGGTGCTGCTCCAGATGGCTTTCCAGGTTTCGATGAGGGCGTCGGGTTGGACTCCGGCGGCGGACATTACGGCGTATTCTTGGGATTGGACGGTGACGCGGTGGAGGGCGCTTGGGGTTTGGTTTGATGTGACGCGGTAGCCGATGGTTAGGCGGTAGGGGGCTTCATGGTCGCCTTCGTAATCGCTGTATACGGCGTAGATGATGTCGTCGGTTTTGTTGGTGATGGCTTGGCCGATTTGGTCTTTGAAGAATTGTTCCCATAGGGCGTTGATGTCGTTTGTGCCGCGTTGGTTGTCGGTGATGATGGAGACGCCGACTACGTCGAATGTGTCGACTTCGGCTAGGCCTGCTTTGACTTCGTAGTTATTATTTTTTGGGCTCATGGGGATTTTTTTACCACCAAGGCACCAAGGCACCAAGATATTAATTGTAAAAACTTTGGTGTTCTCCGTGTCTTGGTGGTGAATTTTTTATTGCCTGCGGCGCTTTGGTTACATCTTTACCCCTAATTTGTCAGCAATGGTGAATATATCTTTGTCGCCTCTGCCGCATAGATTCATGACGAGGATGTGATCTTTTGGCAAGGTGGGGGCGTGTTTGATGACGTGGGCTAGGGCGTGGGAGGGTTCTAGGGCGGGGAGGATGCCTTCGAATTTGGCACAGGTTTGGAAGGCCGATAAGGCTTCGTCATCTGTGACGCTGACATATTCTACGCGTTTTTGATCGAACAGCCATGCGTGTTCGGGGCCGATGCCGGGGTAATCGAGGCCGGCGGAGATGGAGTGGGCCTCAAGGATTTGGCCGTCTTCGTTTTGTAGGAAATAGCTTTGCATCCCGTGCAAGATTCCCGGTGTACCGCCGGTGAGGGAGGCGGCGTGTTGATCGGTGTCTGTGCCTAGACCTCCCGCTTCAACGCCGATGAGGTTGACGTCCGGATCATCGAGGAAGGGGTGCATGAGGCCTAGGGCGTTTGAGCCGCCGCCGATGCAGGCGACGAGCGTATCGGGGAGGCGGCCTTCGCGCTCCATCATTTGTTCGCGTAACTCTTTGCCGATCACGGATTGGAAATCGCGGATCATGGCGGGGAAGGGGTGTGGCCCGGCGACTGTGCCGATGAGGTAGTAGGTGTCGTGGACGTTGGTGACCCAATCGCGCAGGGCGTCGTTCATCGCGTCTTTGAGTGTGCCGGAGCCGGATGTGACGGGGCGGATATCTGCGCCCAGAAGCTTCATGCGGAAGACGTTGGGGGCTTGGCGTTCGATGTCGGTTGCGCCCATGAAGATGGTGCAAGGAATGTCGAACAGCGCGCAGACGGTTGCGGTGGCAACGCCGTGCTGCCCCGCGCCGGTTTCGGCGATGATGCGGGTTTTGCCCATGCGCTTGGCGAGGAGGACTTGCCCGATGCAGTGGTTGATTTTGTGCGCGCCGGTGTGGTTTAGCTCATCGCGCTTGAAATAGATTTTTGCGCCGCCTAGATGTTCGGTGAGGCGTTTGGCGAAATATAAGGGGGAGGGTCTGCCGATATAATGTGTGGCGAGGTCTTCGAATTCCGCCCAGAAATCGGGGTCGGCTTTGGCTTTGTTCCATGCTTCTTCGACGCTTAGGATAAGCGGCATGAGCGTTTCGGCGACGTAGCGCCCGCCATATTGGCCGAAATGGCCGTTTTCATCGGGTTGGTTTTTTAGGGTGTTAGGGTTGTTCATGCGATCTTACCGCCTCGATAAATTCTTTGATTTTTGTGTTGTCTTTGATGCCTTTGGCGCTTTCAACTCCGCTAGAGATATCAACTGCGTCGGGGTTTAGCAAGCTTAGAGCGTTTTGGACGTTGCCTGCGTCTAATCCGCCCGAAAGCATCCATGGTTTGGTGAAGGTGCGGTTTGCGAGGATGTTCCAATCGAAGCTCTTGCCTGTGCCGCCTTGTTGTCCTTTGACTTTGGCATCGAAGAGGAGCCAGTCGGCGACGGCTTCATATTCCTCGACATTATTGAGGTCGGCGGGGGTGGAGATGCGGAGGGCTTTGATGATGGGTTGGTGGTGGCGGGATTTTATTTGTGCGATACGCTCGGGTGTTTCATTGCCGTGGAGTTGGATCATGTCGAGTTGGATGCCGGTTACGATGTGGTCGAGTTGTTCATCGGATGGATCGACGAACAGGCCGATTGTGCGCACGCCCGTGGGGACGATGCGGGCGAGTTCATATGCGGTGTCGAAGGAGACGTTGCGCGGGGAGGGCGGATAGAAGACGAGGCCGATGAAGCGTGCGCCTGCGTTAATTGCGGTTTGTAATGTTTCAGGTGTTGATAATCCGCATATTTTAACACCTGTCATGTTTGGGGCGCTCCTTTCGCGCGGGCATCTTGGTAATAGTGCGATAATACGCTTAAGGCGGTGATTATCAAGAGGGGGATGAAATATAGTGCGAGGGTGAGGGATGTGATGAGGTCGTATAGGAAGGGGATGAGCGGGTTTTCGGTCTTACTATGCCCGAGGATGAATTTGGCGATTGTGATGGTGGCGAGGAAGGTGAGGGTTTTGAGAAGGTGCTTAAAGGCCGTTCGGATTGTTGTGGAGATGGTTTTCTCGACATAGCCTTTGGTGAGTTTGAAGGCCGCGGGTATGGTGAGGTCATGCCCGTTTGCCAGCGCGGGGAAGTAGAAGGCGAATTTGTAAGACGCGATGAGCGAGAGTATGAAGGAGGCCATGAAGCCGAGCAGGAGGCTTGTGATTATGCTGCTCGTGTTGGCGGTGATGAAGGGCATAATGGTTGTGATGAGGATGGGGAGGGAGAATATGCCGAGCGCCGTTGCCATGAAGGTGAGTTCGGATTTTGTCGGTTTTAGCGGATTTGCGGTCGTTAGGTTTTCTTTGCCTGATATATTGATGCGCAGCCATGAGATGGTGAGGCAGGCGATGAAATAATAGGAGGCAAGCTTGCCATAGGTGAAGGATTTTCCTTCGGGCATGGCGAAATGTGTGAGGAGCGTGTCGAGCGTTGTTAGCGCCGCGATATATGGCGTGAGGGGGAGGAAGATACGCCAGAAGGTGGCACGATTATCGCGCAGGAATTGGTTGGTTTCCTGCGCGACTTTCCTTGATCCGAATGTCGGGATGAAGTGGAGCATTATAGTTATTCCGTTTAAGGATAATTCGTAGCCCTTATTATTCTTAACCGAGACGGCTATAGTTGATGCTATCAAGAATATTTTGTGCTGTCTGTGCTGGATTATCGGCCTGTGTGATTGGGCGGCCTATTACGATGTTGGTGGCGCCGGTGGTGATGGCTTCTTTTGGGGTCATGATGCGGGTTTGGTCGTTTGTGTTGCTGCCTGTCGGTCTTATGCCGGGGACCATTGTTTCGAAGTTTGAGCCGCAGGTTTGGCGGACTAGTTCGATTTCTTTGGAGGAGCAGACGACGCCGTCTAGGCCTGCATCTTGGGTGAGGAGGGCGAGGCGTTTTACGGTGTCGGCGATGGTTTCACCTTCGTAGCCTACGGCCTTGATCGCGGCGTGGTCGAGGGAGGTCAGGATTGTTACGGCGAGGAGTTTGGTGGTATTGCCGCATGCGTCTTTTGCCGCGCGCATCATGTCCGTTCCGCCCGCCGCGTGGACGTTGAGGTAGGCGGGGGCGAAGTTGGTGCAGATGGTGCGCACCGCGCCCGCAACGGTGTTCGGGATATCGTGGAATTTTAGGTCGATGAAGAGGTCGGCATTTGGGGCGGCGTTTTGGATGGCTTCGATGCCTTGGGGGCCGAAGGCGTTTACAAATTCCATGCCGAGTTTTAGGGCGCCTGTGATCGGGGCGATTTCGGTGGCCCAGTGTTTGGCTTGGGTGAGGTCGGATGTGTCGAGGGCTACGAAAATTTTTGTCATGCCCAATATTTAACAGGAAGATGGTAAGATAGGAAGGGGTTATTTTTTGGGGAGGGCGGGGAAGAGGTCGCTGGCTGGGGCTGTTTGTGGTTTGGGGGATTTGAGGGTGGCGAGGTCTTTTTCCAGCGTTTTGATCTGTTTCTTTTGGCGGCGTTTTTCGTGGCGGATTTTGCCGTCATTGAGCCAGACGAGTGTGCCGCCGAGGATGAAGCCAAGGAGCAGGCCGCCGAGCGCGATGGCGTAGAGGGGGAGGGGAAAGGGATCGTGCAGGGGGGAGAATTGGATATTGATGGGCGCGCGATTTTGCACGGCGAAGGCGGTGATTGCAATCGCGAGGATAAAGCCGAGGATGGTTTTTATAAATCCCATGGCGGTGATTTACGCGTTTTCGTTCAGGCGTTCGCGTAGGGCTTTTCCGGTTTTGAAGAAGGGGAGGCGTTTGGCCTCGACATTCACTGCCTCACCCGTGCGGGGGTTGCGGCCGACGCGGGCGTCGCGGTGTTTGACGGAAAATGCGCCAAAGCCGCGTAGCTCTACGCGGTCACCTTCCGCGAGGGCGGCGGAGATTTCATCAAAAATGGTTTCGACGATTTTTTCAACATCGCGCAAGAAAAGATGCGGATTGCGTTCGGCGAGGCGTTGTATTAATTCCGATTTGGTCATGCTCAAACCCTTTTAATCTTTTGGATGATTCTAGGGTGCCTGAAATTGTGGTGTGTCGTCAAGGATTTTCGATTCAAAAGTCATTGATTTAAAAGGATAAAATTTCTTTGTAAATTTTTAACACGAAGCGCATGAAGAGACACGAAGTTTACTTTTCTTACCGCGCCGTGGGCGTAATCAATTGGGATTCATCCTTTTGGGGCATTGTGTCATTTGCCTGCGGCGCTTGTCAAAAGTACGAATGTCTTCGTGTTGCTTTGTGTGCTTCGTGTTAAATTTTGTTATTTCCGTGAAGGTGGTGATTTGATCGATTGGCAAAGAGATCCCGGATTAAGTCCGGGATGATGCTATTTGGGGAGTGGAGATAGGGCATTAAAAAAGCCGGCGGTTAGGCCGGCTTTTTTGTGTTTGTTAGTCGCTTTAAGGCAATTATTTCTTTTCGCCTTCTTTGCTTTCGTTCAACGCTGCGCCGAGGATGTCGCCAAGGGATGCGCCGGATTCGGTTGAGCCGAATTCTTCCATTGCTTTCTTGTCTTCCTCGATTTCACGTCCTTTGATGGACAATGTGAGGGAGCGGTTTTTGCGATCCGCAAGGATGATTTTTGCATCGATCTTTTCACCAACGGCGAAACGATCAGGGCGTTGTTCGGAACGTTCACGGGAAAGTTCAGCCTTCTTAATGAAGCCTTTTACGTTTTCGTTCACGATGACTTCAACGCCGCCATCTTTGATCTCGGAAACAGTCGCGGTTACAATTGCACCTTTCGCGAGGCCTTTCATGGAGCCTTCGAATGGGTCATCGGTAAGTTGCTTGATACCCAAGGATACGCGTTCCTTATCCGCATCGATGTCGAGGATTTTGACCTTAACGGTGTCGCCTTTGGTGTAAGGCTTAAGCGCGTCTTCGGTTTCGTCTTCCCAAGAGATGTCGGAGAGGTGAACCATGCCGTCAATATCGCCGTCAACGCCAACGAAGAGGCCGAATTCGGTGATATTTTGGATTTCGCCCTCAAGCTCTTCATCGACTTTATGCTTGTCGGCGAAGGATGCCCATGGGTTTTCCTGACATTGTTTGATACCAAGGGAGATGCGGCGTTTTTCCTCATCAAC
>JBOEFZ010000015.1:12236-19328 GCA_050633165.1 Alphaproteobacteria bacterium
GCACCGTAATCGGCGATGTTTGTAACGCGACCTTTGAGTTTCGCGCCGACGGCGAAGCTGATTTCAACGCTGTCCCATGGATCTTTTTCGAGTTGTTTCATGCCGAGGGAAATACGCTGTGTTTCCTCGTTGAAGCGGATAACCTGTACATCCACGGTTTGGCCGACTTGTAGGGCCTCGGATGGGTGGTTGATGCGCTTCCATGAAATGTCGGTAACGTGTAAGAGACCGTCCACACCGCCAAGATCAACGAATGCACCGTAATCTGTGATGTTTTTGACGATTCCTTGAAGAACCTGACCTTCGGCGAGGTTATCCATGAGATCGGATTTCGCTTCGGCGCGGGATTCTTCGAGGACGGCACGACGGGAAACAACGATGTTGCCGCGTGCGCGATCCATTTTGAGGATCAAGAATGGTTGTGGTGTACCCATTAGTGGGGATACGTCACGAACGGGGCGGATATCGACTTGTGAACCGGGGAGGAAAGCAACCGCGCCGCCGAGGTCAACGGTGAAGCCACCTTTGACACGACCAAAGATAACGCCGGTAACGCGTTCTTCTTTTTCGTGGGATTTTGTAAGCTCGATCCATGCTTCTTCGCGGCGGGCTTTTTCGCGGGAGAGGACTGATTCCCCTTGGCGATTTTCCATGCGCTCAACGAATACTTCGACGTTGTCGCCGACTTTGAGTTCGAGTTCTTCGCCGGGTTTTGTGAATTCCTGCAATGGAATGCGGCCTTCGGATTTGAGGCCAACATCAACGATTGCGAAATCGGATGTGAGGGAGATAATGGTTCCTTCGACAACGTTTCCGGTAAAGTTGGATTGTTCTTTAAGTGAGTTTTCTAAGAGTTTTGCGAAATCCTTGCTGTCTTCGCGGTCTTGTAATCGTGCTGCTGCACCGGCCATGATAGGCTCCTTTCGTGCGCTTAATATATAAACGCGGGGGTTTGGGTTATTCGCACATCACGGTATTTACCGCTGTGCGTTTTAGAGATTGAGTGTTTGTTTGGCGGTTTGCAGGGCGGTTTGGAAGGCGGTTTCCGCGTCCATATCTGATGTGTCGATTTGAATTGCATCTGCTGCAATGCTCATCGGCGCATCTTTTCGCCCTGCGTCACGTTCATCACGCATACGCATATCATCTAAAACGTTGGTATATGTAGTGGATATGCCTTTGGATTGCAACTCTTTTAAGCGTCTTTGCGCGCGGATTTCGGTTTTGGCGGTGATGAAGAGTTTGAGGTCGGCGTTTGGGGCGATGATTGTGCCGATGTCGCGGCCATCGAGGATCGCGCCATTTGTGCCGATGGGCGGGGTCTTGGCGAAGTCGCGTTGGCATTGGTTGAGGGCGTCGCGTACTTGCGGATAGGCGGCGATGATGGAGGCGGCTTGGCCGCATTCGTCGGAGGCGAGGGCGGGATTTTGCAAGATTGCGGGGTTGTTATTGAGGCGTTTTATAAGGAGCTGCGCCGCGTCGCGGGCATCGTTTTTGTCTTTGAGGCTTAAGCCGGATGAGAGGATTTCATGCGCGGTGGCGCGGTAGAGTTTGCCCGTGTCGAGATAGGCGAAATTTAGCTCGCTGGCTAAACGCTTCGCGAGCGTTCCTTTGCCGCTGGCTGCCGGGCCGTCGATGGCGATGATGGGTTTGGTCATTTGAGAAAATTACATGCCATTTGATGGTTTGTCACCATCAATAACGTGAACGTTTGACGCATCGCCTTGGCGGAAGGCTGTGCCTTTTTCATCATACGCGGTCATTGCGTCTGTCATGGCTTTTGGAATTTTTCGTCTACGCCAAGCGCTTAGGGCAAAAGCAGCTACAATACCAGCACCCATGATGCCTAAGCTTCGTTTAGTCCCGCTTGTGAGTATTTCTAATTTTTGAATGTGTATTGGATTGTTATGCTTATCTTCTTGTGCAAAGCAGCCTTCCTGCTCTGCATAAGGCTGCGCTATACATTTGAGATCAATTAAATCTTTATCCTTTTGGGATGCAGCGTAAAAATGTCCGCCAAAATTTAGAAATCCAACGACCATAGCCGTTGGTATAATGACAGCAGGGCGCATAGCTTTTTCAACTAGTTCTGAAGTTTCGCGAAAAGCAAAATCTATTGCGGGATCATTTTTGTTTTTAGACATATAGCCTTATAAACCAAGGTATAAAATTATGTCAATTTATTTTATATCGTAACCCAATCCATTCATGAGATTGATGAAGTTGGGGAAGCTGGTGGCTATGGGACGGGAGTCGTCTATGGTGACGGGTTCTGTTGTTGTGCCGCCGAGGATGGTGAAGGCCATGGCGATGCGGTGGTCTAGGGCGGTTTTGATGGTTGCGCCGCCTGTTGGTGGTTTTCCGTTGCCGTGGATGGTGAGGGAGTCTTCGCCCATTTCTAAGGATACGCCGCAGGCTTTTAGGCCTTGGGCGACCATGAGGAGGCGGTCGGATTCTTTGACGCGGAGTTCGGCGAGGTCCGTCATGATGGATGTGCCGGATGCGCTGGCGGCGACCATGGCGAAGATGGGGAATTCGTCGATCATGGCGGGGACGAGTTCGGGGTCGAGGGTTATGGCGTTGAGCGGCCCTGTGCCACGGACGCGCAGATCAGCGACGGGTTCGCCGCCCTCGGTACGTTTGTTGAGCCATTCTAGGTCTGCGCCCATTTGCTCTAATGCGGTGTAGATGCCCGTGCGGGTGGGGTTGATGCAGATATTGGGGATTGTGATATCCGAGCCTTCGGTGAGGATGGCGGCAGCTATTGGGAAGGCGGCGGAGGATGGGTCGGCGGGGACGTTGATGTGGCAGGCGTTTAGGGTTTGGCCTCCGGCGATGCTGATGTTTTTGCGCCCATTCTCTTCTTGGGTTTTGACCTCTACGCCGAAGCCACCCAGCATGTTTTCGGTGTGGTCGCGGGTTGGTTTTGTTTCGATGACTGTGGTTGTGCCACTTGCGTTGAGGCCGGCGAGGAGGATTGCGGATTTTACTTGGGCGCTGGCGATGGGGAGGGGGTAGGTGATAGCGGTTAGTTGCGAGCCGCGCGTTGTGAGGGGGAGTTTGTCGCCGTTTGTTGCCTCGAAGGATGCGCCCATATCGGTGAGCGGGTTGATGACGCGTGCCATTGGGCGTTTGGAGAGGGAGGCGTCGCCGGTGAAGGTGCATGTGATGGGGTAGCCGCTAACCAAGCCCATGAGGAGGCGGGTGGAGGTGCCGCTATTGCCCATTTCGAGGGGGGCGGTGGGTTCGTTTAGGCCTTTTGCGCCGATTCCTGTTACGTGCCAAGTGCCGTCCGTGTCTTTGGTGATTTTTGCGCCCATGGCGCGCATGGCATCGGCGGTGTGCAGGACGTCTTCGCCTTCGAGGAGGCCGGTGATGGTTGTTGTGCCTTCGGCCAATGCGCCGAACATGATGGCGCGGTGGGAGATGGATTTATCACCGGGGATGGTTAGGGTTCCGGTGAGGGGGGAGGCTTTATGGGATGTGATTGGCTTCATATGGTTATTGATAGCGGGCGGGGGGCGTGCGATCAATCTTATTTATCAAAGCTGCTGAGATTGCCGTCATATCCGGTGGCGAATTTGACGAAGTCTTCGTTGGCGACGGGGCGGGAGTAGCGGTAGCCTTGGACTTCGTCGCATTTATGTTCGAGGAGGAAGTCTTCATGTTCTTTGGTTTCCACGCCTTCGGCGATGACGCTTAAGCTTAAAGAGTGGCCGAGGCCGACGATTGTTCTGGCGATGGCGGCATCGTCTTTGTCATTAAGGGCGTTTCGGATGAAGCTTTGGTCGATTTTCAGGCGATCGATCGGGAATTGGCGTAGGTAGGAGAGGGAGGAATAGCCTGTGCCGAAATCATCGATGGCAATTTCTACGCCGAGGGCGTGGAGCTCTTTGAGGGTTTGGATGGTGTGGTCGATATCATCCATGAAGACGCTTTCGGTGACTTCGAGTTCTAATGTATGTGGGTCGATGCCGGTTTCTTTGATGACTTTTTTGGTGTAGCTGACGAGATCGCTTTGGGTGAATTGGGCGGCGGAGACGTTGACTGCGATGCGGATGTCGATGCCGTGTTTTTCTTTCCATTCAACGACTTCGGTGCAGGCTTTTTTCATGACCCATTCGCCGATGGGGACGATGAGGCCGGATTGTTCGGCGACGGGGATGAAATCGACGGGGGAGATGAAGTTGCCGCCGGCTTTGCTATTGTCCGGTTTCCACCATCTGAGGAGGGCTTCGGCGCCGATGATTTTGCCGGAATTTAAGTCCAGTTGTGGTTGGTAGTATAGGTTGAGCTGGTCTTGTTCCAGTGCATCACGCAGGTCGCGGAGCATTTGGAAGCGGGCCTGAACGGCGCGGTCGAAATCTTCGGAATATTCCTTAATGGTGTCGCGGCCTTCTTCCTTTGCACGATTGAGGGCGATGTCGGCGTTTTTCAGGACGATGTCGGGTTTTATGCCGTCATCGGGGAAGGTGGCAACGCCGATGGAGGCGCGCATTTGAAAGCTTTCGTTGAAGATGTTGAAAGGTTCGCCGCGGATAACGCCGGCGATGCGTTCGGCGATGTCGCGGGCGGAGTTTAGGTCGGTTGTAAGGGGGGCGGTAACGGCAAATTCATCCTCACCGGAGCGGGAGACCATGACGGATTCGGGTAAGGAGGCGCGGAGGCGTTTTCCGACGCCGCGTAAAATGGCATCGCCGACATTGTGCCCCATGGAATCATTGATGTCTTTGAAGTGATCAAGGTCGATTGTGATGACGGCAAGGCGTTCTATGCTGCCGTCTCTTTGGGCTGTAGCTTGCTCGTTGAGGTGTTGGATGAATAAGGTGCGGTTTGGCAGGCTCGTTAAGGTGTCATAGTAGGCCAGTTGATGAATTTTATCCTCAGCCGTGTTTTTGATTTGTTTGAGGTTTGTGGCATTTTGCTGGATCAGGTTTTGAGCGATTTCAATGGCGCCGCCGATTTCGTCTTTTGGATCGAAAGGAGAGGGTGGGATATTTGGGTGTTCAGGGCTTTCGTATGCGGATAATAGGTTCTCGCGCATGAAGATGATGGGTTCGAGCAGCCAGCGCCCGATGGCAATCATAAGGACACATGTCACGAAGAGGGATGTCAGGAGCATGATTTGAATCGTGCTCCAGACGAAATTGAGGGTTTGTTGTTGTAATTTTCTGGAGTTGAGGCGTAGGGTGAAGAAATAAGATCCTGTAACGTTACTTGTGCTTATGATTGTTTCATAGCGGTTTCCGTTTGCGCTGAGATAGGTTTTGTTGAGGTCGGCAATTGTAATGGGTTGTATTAATGTTGGCTCGCCATAGGATTCAATGAATTCGAGACGTTCGGATTGTTTATCTATTATATTGATTGTATGTATGGTAATCCCACGGATATCGGTGGAATTGAGAAGGCGGTTGACGTTTTCTTTGTCGAGGGGAGAGTCTAGCACACCGTTCATTTTGTTTTTGATTATAGGTGAAATCGCGGCGCGGGCGATTTGTGTCATTTCGTTGAGGCGATCATTTTCGAATTGACGGATGGTTACGAAATTCATCAAACATGCCTGCACCAGTGCGATTGTCAGGAAGACGATGGTGGCGATTCGCCAGCTGGTTGAGCTTTTCCAGATTTCGGCGCGGGAGGCTATGAAAGCTTTGTTGAACATGTGGCCTGTGGTTTCTTTGGTTTTATTGTGCGCATGGCTATGCGCGGTTTGATTATTATTGTCGGGCACAGAGAATGTTTCCGAAATGGACGGCATTATTATTCCTTAAAATTAGCGCTTTGTAAACTTGAGCCTACCTCATACTAGTATGCCTGAAAAATCTTTAAAAACACGTTTAAATTTGATGAAAATCTTATGAAATTTTATTGCAGTGCAGCAGGGCGTGTTTGCCGGTATTGAGGGTGCAGGCGAAGAGGTAATCATTGCTGCCGTCTTTGAGTTTTAGCTTTTTGCGCAGGGTTTCGACGCTTTGCGGGAAGTTGCGGGTGGTGAGGTTGGCGCGGGTGAAGGGGAGGACTTTGGCCTGTACGGGGTAGGTATTTATGATTTCAAAGATGCGGCCGGGGAAGTTTTTGAGGGGTGTGTCGCTTGTGTAGAGGTGGGTGTGTTGGTGGAGTTTGGCGAGGTTGTAACGTGCGGCAATGGTTTTATAGGCGCCGGATTTTAGGAAGGCGGGGCCGGGTTCATAGAGATATTGTTGCGGGGCGGATATCTGGCAGGTGGCGGATTTTTCTTCTTCGGATGTGAAGGATAATTTGTGTGTAGGGTGTCCGTTTTTGTCGATATTGACGGCGTGGATTGTGGGGGTGGTTGGTTCTTTTTTCAGGATGAAGAGGAGTTCTTTGCACTCTCCGGCATGTTCAATCACGTATATATCCGATGTGTTGGGAAGTGCGGCGAGGCCTTGTTCGATATCCATCATGGGGGAGGCTTTGATCATGATGGTTTTGGATTTTATGTGGGGGAGGAGTTCTAGGATATTCGGGCTACAATCTTCGAAACGGTAGAGGCCTTTTTGTTTTTTGGTGCGGCGTTGGGGGTCGATGAGGGTGAGGTCGACGGGCTGCATTGTGGGTGCGAATTCTTCGGCGGTGGTGTGATGGGCGGGGATGGGGAGGTTATGGGCGAGGAGGGCAGCGTTTGTTTCATCCGCGTCAATTACCGTGCCGTTTTTGGTGGTTTGGGCGAAGGCCCAGCTATCGATTCCTGCGCCACCGGTTAGGTCGGTGAAGCTGTTTGCTTTGATAAGGGAGGCTTTGAAGAGGGCAGTGGCGGTTGAGGAGGCTTGTTCGAAAACGTTATGGGCGGGGAAAACCCAGTTTGGGGTTTCGAGGAGCTGCGGGGCTTTGATTTTTGCCTTTTGACGGGTTTTGATTTGGTCGAGGATGATTGGGTAGGGCCAATCGGGGTTTGGTGGTTTTTTGAGGGCGAGGGTTCGTACGTCGCTATCGGCTTGGGCAGTGATGAAGGTTTGGATGTCGGGGGTGAGGAGATGTTTGTAATCCATGCCGAACGATACCATAAAGCGTCATTCCCGCGAAAGCGGGGATCTCGTCCCAAAAGTAAACAGATCCCCGCTTTCGCGGGGA
>JBOEFZ010000016.1:0-36966 GCA_050633165.1 Alphaproteobacteria bacterium
ATTAAGCTTTAACAGCGCATCTGTTCTACCGACTGCGGAGCCTAACCCAGCACAAGAATACACCCTCAATCCTTCAGCGCCGGGAGTATCGTAAATGAATATCGAGCTTGGCGTTATGAATGATGGATGTGTGATGATGGTGAGTGATCGCCCGCTGCCGCATATTTTGAAACGTATCGAGTTTTATCGGGATCAGCGGCTCATGATGCTTGTCTATCACAATAAGGACAAAACCAGCGAGCTCATGGAATATGAAATTTCCATGGATCTTACCAATCATATCGAGCAAACGCCCAATATCCTTGTCTATTCCCTGTATCCCGACCATGAGCCTATCGGCTATAAAGTGCCGCTTGTGAAGGTTGGCGATCTTTATTAAATTTTGGGCTTGCTTTCACCGCAAAATCCTATATAAATTCCTTCATCCGATAAGGATCGCGAGTGTAGCTCAGGGGTAGAGCGCAACCTTGCCAAGGTTGAAGTCG
This sequence comes from Alphaproteobacteria bacterium, assembly GCA_050633165.1. Lineage (GTDB taxonomy): Bacteria > Pseudomonadota > Alphaproteobacteria > Micavibrionales > Micavibrionaceae > TMED27. Next base: position 486 of record JBOEFZ010000016.1, read on the forward strand.
AGAGTTCGAATCTCTTCACTCGCTCCATTAAGCTCTCCAATACAATCCGTATATAAACCAGAAATCCTTGACTGATAAAGGCTTTCATGGAACCATTTGTCCGACCTCGTGCAATACGATACCCCCAAAACCAAGAAAATTAGGGGTATTTTCGGGGTACATAAAATAATGGACGGAGTTTATACCCCCAATGGGACTTACGAATCTTTAATGTAAAAATGCCAAACCCAAAGAAAAAGCCTATAAATTGACGGCAGGACGCGGCTTATATCTCAATGTAATGCCCAATGGCAGTAAATATTGGCGCATGAAATACCGTTTCGGCGGCAAAGAAAAGCTATTGGCTTTGGGGGTATATCTGCCCGAATAAACTTAGGCTCAGGACCTATAAACATGCTTCCTTAAAGATGTAATTTAAGACTCTCTCTTCTTTTGGTGTAAGACTTGTCAAAATACCCCCCATTAAAGCCTTACATTCCACCATCCCGAGGCGTGCCGCGCGTGGACGATTTGCGTATCATCAGTGGTATTATTTTTGTCATCAAGCGCGGATTGCAATGGCGCGATGCGCCCAAAGACTACGGTCGGCACAAAACATTGTACAAGCGAAGTACATGCTCGGCGATCGGGGATATGATGCCGATTGGTTCCGGCAGGCCTTGCGCGACAAAAATATTGAACCGTGCATCCCGCCCAAGAAAAACCGTAAATCACCAAAATCATACGACAAAACGCTTTATAAACAGCGCCACAAAATCGAAATCATGTTTGGGCGATTGAAGGATTGGAGAAGAATATCAATGCGCTATGACCGGTGCGCACACACCTTCTTCGCATCCATTCAGGTGATTGTGTTTATGTGCTATTTCCCATGCGTACGGATTATCTGTTGCCGGAAACATTTCATTCATATTGGAAGCGGAGAAAAGGGTTTTTACGCCACGCGCGGTTCGCACCGGCCCAACATAAGTTACAAGTGCGGTGCCAATGCCGCCCAATAAAAAAACAACATGCGAAATATTGTCCTGAATAATATTAGCTGGAATATAAACAGCAGCCACAGAGCCTGCCCCCATACTGGCTGTGGTATAATACCCCCCGGTTAAAACAGCATCTGACGCCGCCGCCGCCGCAACTGCACCACTCGTAATAACCTTACGTTTATGGCGTTTATACCATGGTTTGCGTTGATCATTCTCAACACCAATATCAGAAATCACATCCGCCGGACGAGTTATGTCGCTACCTTGCACAGCTTCTAAGGTTAGTGTCGTGTCCATTTCAGATAGCTGATGGAGTGCTGTTTTTTCTCTACTCATAACACGATGAAAACGATGCGCTAAATAGCCTGCGGTTAACCCGGCTAACCCACCGACAACAATATTAGAAGCATCGCCGCCATTATAGGCAGCAAAGGCAATACCCGATCCGCCCAAAAAAACATTAAGAGGATTATTTTTCCAAATTCTATAGGTGAAATTATGAATAATTTCACGACTTTCCTTTGCCTCTTCATGGTCCATAACGCCGGTTCTGGCCGCGCCGATATATCCCATTCCGAAAAGTGACAAATGAATGGCTAGGTTTTCAACATTATCGAACCAATATATAAAGTCTGCCATGAGCTCAACACCGTCCATAAACGCTTCTCTGTGCGCCCCTTCGGAAAAAGCAAAATCTCCGGCCGTCGTCGCGGGGCCTTCGATAATGGGACTTAAACGCGCCGTCCATGCTGATGTAAAATCATTAGCAAAATTAGTTGTGTCCGCTACAATTGTTTTGAGCTTCCCACAATGAAAGATGAAGGTGCTATCTTCGCCAAAAAAACCAGCCGCAGATTGCGCCATCGTTTCACCATATAGGCTTTGATATTGCCTATCTAGCCATGTATCACCGAACATCTGATGAAAATGGTCGTGACATGGGAGCTTGATAGAAGTTAAATCCGATGCCTGAAGCGCGGCATAATCAACATTGGGAGTATAGTCGGTATCCATATCTAAAAAAGCTTCGGCACTTAGATTTTTATCAAACAACATTTCCGGATCAACATAAGGCGCAGCACTGTTTCCAACTTTCCAATACCCCATACTGACGAACGTGATAGCCGAACCCACCATGCCGTAAAATAAGGCAGGTTTATTCTGTCTGAATTCGTTGAAATGATGAATCATTTGGATCGTAAAATCTTTTAACGTTCCAAAGGGACGAACGGAGTCTTGTGCTGTGTCCATCTCGACCATATTAATTATTTTTTGATACCCGTCGGGTAACATACCGCGGTGTATAATGGCACCGCCAACCTCACAGTTTAAATGCGCATGAAGCTTTGTGAGATGTTCTTTATAAGAAATGGTCTGCTCATTATCTGTGGGCGAGGGGGTACCAAGGGCATCTTTATAAATACGAACATACTCGTTCAAAAACGAGTAAAGCTGTATACGCTCCTCCTCTGTACCTGGGAAATTCCCGTGCGCCATGCTAAGCGCCGCGATTTCCGGTCCTGGGTTTTCATTGCGTTGCGTGCGGTTATACCGCCCCCACATTTCCTGAAACGCCGCCGAGTTAAAAAGCTCACCCAACATTTTCGCTGCAATATCTTTTTGATATGTATCAAGCATTCTTAATTTACCGATGGCCAAGTTCGTCTAAGCATTTTTTGAGCGCCTCGCTTGTCGGGCAATAAACATAGTTACCCCATTCAGGGGAGCTTCGATTATATTTTAACGGTTTTCCACGAGCATTATCATATTGTCCTTCACATGTTTGATGAACAACTGCGGCATGGGCGTATGTTGTTGATAGAACGCCTCTTAACGAGGCTATAATTCTCCTTCGTTCGCTAGGGGTGCTGTTATAAATTTCATAAAAATTATGTGGCAATCCATGCTCTTTTTTGAAATTCATGTCCGTTCCGCCTTGCGGATCAACTTGATTGGCAAATGCCTGTGTGATGAAGGTTGCGTATGATCCATCTTCTTTTGGGAACATAGCTAGAGTATTACAATCCACGGTTCTCTGTGCGCTGCCGCCACTGCCTAGAGTTCCGCCCTTATGTTGAATGCTAACAGAATAATGCCGCCCATTAATTTCACCGCCTGTTCCATTAGGGATCGCCTGCGCTGCGGCACTTGTTGTCAAAGTGCTTATGGCAAGCGCTCCTGATAAAAATTTTTCACACAATTTCATGCCATACTCTCCGTTCTTATATGAGAATGATTCTCATTGACATTACCTGATGCTTAATTGATATTGATTATCATTATTGAAAGCAAGAGGAAAATGAAATAATGCTGGATTCTTTAACGAAAGTTTTTACTTCGGTTGCCGAAGGAAAAATTGGGAATGCTATTTTGTGGGGGGCGTTTGGTGCCGTGATGCTTTATGTCGGGCTTGGCGTCGGGATGGGGATTGAGGGGTTGCAACTCAATGCCTTCCATGACCCCAGTAATCTGAAAGCAAAAGCGTTCTCAATGTGGATGGATGATAATTTCGGTTTTATTAATGACATCACAGGGCTAAGCGGAGATGGCGGGATGTTATCTTTATTGGATAGCCAGCTTGAGCCCTATATGGCCGATCTACAGCCTATCCCCGAGGACACATTCGATGCTCCGCTTGATCTTGGTCTGTCTGCGGATGATTTTCTTTTAGGTTGATACCTAAACTTCGTTATCCGTTCGCATCTTGAATCCTTGATCACGTAGGGTTTTGGCAAGGGCTGCCACATGCTGCTTATCGCGGGCTTTGCAGTTAATGGTGTTGCCATTAAGGGCTATCCAAAGCAGGTGTTCAAAAGATTGTTATGGGTAGTTTTGATACCCTGATGTCCCTGTAATTTTCCCTGTTAATTCTCTGATAAACAGGGAACTCAAATCTCGGGACACTCGAAATAGCCCATAAGAGAATATTGATGGTTTTGGGATGAAAAATGGAATTCTCTGCGTTGACCGATAGACCCCGACACGCAAAACCCCACTGTGTGCGGGGCTTGTGGGAAGAGATTCTCCGTGTGCGTAAAAAGACAGACTAAATGGTGGTGTAGTAAGGCACAGCTTTCTAACTTATCAAATATATCCCAACATATTGATTTAGAATAGAGAAAAATCACGGTCTAAAAATATTGGAGTTTTTACCCATACGCCAGTTCGAATCCTAATTGCCCCAATGAAACGTCCCGAACGGGGTTTTTACTGCCCATTTAAGTGCTGCGCCATCCAAATAGACCCGATAGGGTTTATTATCTTGCATTTAACCTGCTTTGTGCTAAAATCGTACCGAAAGGGTTGATTTATGAAAACACTTACAGACACAAAACAGCTGGGGCAAATGATCCGCGCGGCGCGCAAATCTCAAGGATTAACGCAAGAGCAACTGGCGGCAACATGTGGCACGGGCGTACGCTTTATCCGGGAGCTGGAGCATGGCAAAGAATCCTGCCAAATTGGTAAAGCAATAATGGTGGTTAAAATGCTCGGTATGGAAATATTGGTCAACGGCTCCGATTTTGAAGCTATATCCGGCGATGGCAGGGGTTCTGGTAGTGGAGCTGGACTTGATGATGGATCTGGGTGGGGGTAGAGATTATGAGCCGTATTCTTGATGTGTATCTCCATGAGATTTTTGCTGGGCAGTTAATCCAGAATGATTCCGGCGCCTTGTCGTTTACCTATGACGAAGGATATATAAAGGAAATTCACACGCCACTGTCATTATCCCTCCCTATTCCTCAAAGGTTTCCATTATCATTTCCTCTCGAATTTAATACAGGAGTGTTTGAAGGCGATGTTGTGCGCGCCTTTTTCTCCGGCCTCTTGCCTGATGATATTGTGCGCCACCGTTTGGCACGCTATTTGGGCGTATCGGAGAAAAACCCATTTTCCTTGCTCGAAGCCATTGGCGGAGAATGTGCAGGCGCTTTATCGCTTTACCCGCAAGGGCAAACGCCGCCAAAAACATCACAAGATGATGCAGAAATTCTCGATGATAAAAAACTGCAAGAAATTCTAGATCTCTTAAAACGCCGTCCTCTTCTGGCGGGTGATGATGGATTGCGCCTGTCCCTTGCCGGAGCACAAGACAAAATCGCGGTGGGCTTGCGCGATGATAAAATCGCCTTAATACGCGGTACAACGCCCACCACGCACATCCTAAAGCCCATGATTGATGATATTAAAGACAGCGTTCACAACGAACTCTTTTGTATGCGTCTGGCAAAATTGGTGGGCATTGATGTGCCCGCTGCCCAAATTCGCCATGTGAATGATACACCATATTTTTTGGTAGAGCGCTATGACCGGGTGCATAATGACGGCACAATCAAAAGGCTTCATCAAGAGGATTTTTGTCAAGCTTTGGGCATTATGCCCGATGTGAGATATGAGTGCGAAGGTGGCCCAAATTTTGCGCGGTGCCAGGATGTTTTGCGAGATGCTTCTGCTAAACCTGCTGCTGATCAGATTGCTTTACTAGAGCGCCTTATTTTTAATTACCTCATCGGAAACGCCGATGCGCACGGGAAGAATTTCTCTCTACTTTATAAGGGGAATAAACCGGAGCTTGCCCCAGCCTATGATTTATTAAGCACGGCTGTGTATCCGGATTTATCCGCTAAAATGGCCATGAAGATCGGCGGGAAATACAAACCAGATGATGTTTTCCTGCGCCATTGGCACAAATTAATTCCCGATACAGCGGCAGCAAAGAAAAACTTAGAAAAACAGCTTACGGATATGAGTAAGAAATGCTTGGATAAATCACGGCATCTTAAAAATGATATGGAATCACAAAATATTAAATCCAGTATTTTTGATGAAATCAGTGAAATTATAATTGCCCGCGCCAAACATATTGAAGATCAAATCGAGTAAATTCCTTACTCTTTACCGAACTGTTCTTTTTGGCGGGGAAAGAGAAAGCCTGCTCGCCTGGTTTAGGCACAAGGATTGGGGAACCAGCGTAGAATATTACACGACGTCATTTTTGCCTGCTGATATAGAGCTTGTAGATTTGGAAAGAAAAAACTTCTCTGTCAAGGCTTTCTCCCCTGCGCGCGCAATATTGGAATGCTATGAGCTCATGGAGATTTTAAAGGGGTCGAATTCGACCAGTTTAGAAAAGACTCTTCCTTGAATTCATAATATTCAAGCCAAAAGTAATCACTTTTGGGTGGCCGTGATTCAAATTCCTCTCCTTCAGTTTCGCTTCAGGTTCAAAGCGCATTCTTGTTTCAAGGATCACAGAATCAAGGAGTCATCTTATGCTTACCCTGCGTTATGAAGAGAATAATCTGAACACGGCTAATCTGCATTTAAGAGAAAACCGTACATCGAAGATTAGTGGTCTTTCGCCCACTGTTGTGAGCCTTACAAGCATGTTCGATCCGGAGCGTGAGCGCGTTGAAGAGTTTATTAAGGCAATTTATAAGCAAAGTTATAATGCGGATATTCAGGTTGAGTATCCAATTCTGATGAGTGTTCGCAATGCAGATAATGATATTCTTGCCGCTGTTGGGTTTCGTTATGCGGCGCAAGAGCCTTTGTTTTTGGAACGCTATACCGCGCAACCGATAGAGTGTATTTTAGAGTGTTTCCGAGGTGAAATTGTTGAAATCGGTAATCTAGCCTCTGCCGGACAAGGCGCATCAGCGTTTTTATTTGCGGCCTTGGCCTCTTATCTCAACAACAAGAATATCCGTTACGCAGCCATTACAGGCACAGATTTCCTGCACCGCTATTTTGAGCGAATTGGGCTTAAACCGCGTAAACTTTGCGATGCTTCAATAGAGGCGGTTCAAAGTGTGGGGCAAAACTGGGGAACATATTACGATACACAGCCCCGTGTTCTCATTGGGTCGGTAGAAACGGGTGTTAAACGTCTTAAGGCTACATTGGGCGCAGAATTTGAAGAGTGCCGCCCACGTCTGTTTCCGCGCTTGCATTTTAAGAAGGATGGAACTGCGACATGATTTTTAAAGCCATCAATATGCATGAGCCTGCCAAAATCGCTTTGCGCGATGAAATTCTTACCGTGTCTTATGGTGTGATTAATGCTGAAATTGATAAACGCGTTGATGCGTTGTTTGAAGTGTCCTGTCTGGCTATTGCGCTTGATAACAGCGTCGATTGGATTCTTTGGGATCTGGCGGCTTTGAAGGCCGGTATCCCTTGCGTTCCACTACCACCATTTTTTACTGAAACTCAAGTTTTTCATGCCCTCCAATCTGCTGGTGTCTCTCATGTTCTTTCCCCCGAAGGACTGAGAGATGCCAACAGAACTATTGGTGGAGCTTCACATGCGCAGCTTCCGGAAGGGACAGCGAAAGTTACATTTACATCCGGCACGACCGGAACCCCCAAGGGCGTATGCCTGCCAAAATCAGCCATGGACAATGTGGCCTCAGGCATTGTGCAGGTTCTGGGCGATGAGTTTGCCGGTACGCATGCTTGCGTTCTGCCCTTGGCAGTATTGCTCGAAAACGTCGCGGGCGTTTATGCCGGATTAATGGCGGGATGCACTATTGAACTCACCAGCCTTAAAACCTTCGGAGCGCAATACGAAAATTTGCATGGGCATTTGAAAGAGAAAAAAGCCACATCCGTTATTCTGGTGCCTGAAATTCTGCGTAGCCTTATGGCGCAAGTGGTGGCGAAAGGCGTATTACCAGACATAAAATTTATCGCCGTGGGCGGCTCTAAAATGGATCCAATCCTGATTAAACAGGCTCGCGCATTGGGGTTGCCCGTCTATGAAGGATACGGCTTGTCGGAATGCGCGTCGGTTGTTTCTCTCAATGCGCCGAAGCATGATCACATTGGTAGTGTAGGACAAGTTCTTCCGCATGTTAAGGCGCGTATTCATGATGGTGAAATTCAAATCAAAAACCCTGGATTTTTAGGGTATGTGGGCGAAACAACGCCAGACTTATTGGATACTGGCGATCTTGGCACAATGGGTGATGATGGATTTTTATCCGTCACAGGCCGCAAGAAAAATGTGCTGATCACCTCTTACGGGCGCAATGTATCGCCGGAATGGGTGGAAGCAACATTGCTTGCTCAATCCTCAATATTACAGGCTGTTGTTTATGGTGATGCTGCGCCGCATCTCAGTGCGCTGATTGTGCCTGTATCGCCTGATGCAGATATACAAAAGGCCGTTAACCAAGCCAATGCTTTATTACCTGACTACGCGCAAATCAAGGAGTTTCAGATTGTTTTGCCCTTTACACTTGAGGACGGAACACTGACAGGAACGAGACGACCGCGCCGTGACACAATTTTAAAACACCACCTTACAAACCTAATGAAGGAGAATTCAAATGAGCTTTTACAACACACTGGTTAAAGAAACTGAGAGCGCACGCGCAGAATTATATACTGTGCCTCAACTCACGGACGGTCTTGGCGGCAATATCAGCCGTGAAACCTATATCGCTTATCTAACCGAAGCTTATCATCATGTTTCACATACCGTCCCATTTTTGATGAGTATGGGCGCAAAATTGCCGCAATCTAAAAAATGGCTGCACAAAGCGATCATCGAATATCAGGAGGAAGAAGTCGGACATGAAGAATGGATTTTGAATGATATTGAAGCCGCTGGCGGTGATAAGGAAGCGGCGCGGAATTCTAAGCCGAATTTAGAGACACAAGTCATGAATGCTTATAACTACGATTACATCAATCGTAAAAATCCAGTCGGGTTCTTAGGCATGGTTTACATGCTGGAAAGCACATCGACACAGATTGCCAACAAAGGTGCGGATGCGGTGAAGCAAAAGCTTGGTCTGCCTAAGAAGGCGTTTTCTTATCTGTACTCCCATGGAGAAATTGATATTAGTCACTTAAAATTCTTTGAAGAAACTGTCAATAAAGTCACGGAACCCGAAGATCAGGCGGCCATTATTGAAGTCGCGCAAAATACATTCCGCCTGTTTGCGAATATGCTGCGTTCCATCCCACACGAAGGAGCACTGAAACATGCAGCTTAAAGGAAAAACGGTTTATATCACGGGTGGCACAGGCGGGATTGGATCCCCGCTTGTGGATCATTTGCGTGAGGCCGGAGCCGATGTAACCGTTTACGATATTGATCGTGATGGTGATCTGGTCGGTAATCTGGATCAAACATGCGCGCATTTGGCGCAAAACACGCCCGATATTCTGATCAATATGGCGGGATATAATGTGTTTGATTATTGTGAAAATCAGGATTTGGATGCGATTATCGCGCTAAATATGATGGTTCCTGTGAAGTTGTCTCAGGCTGTTTTGCCAGCTATGAAAACGCGCGGGTCCGGTCACATCGTGAATATGGGGTCGATGACGGGGCTTATCCCCTTGCCACATCTAACGGGATACGTCACTGCAAAAGCTGGGCTGAAAGGCTTCTCCGATTGTCTGCGCCGTGAATTAGGCGGCACAAACATTGCGGTCACGCATATTGTACCGCGCGCCGTTCGCACCGCCATGAATACAGGTACACGCGCCGAAATTAACGAACGCACTAACGTGCATCATGATGATCCGGCAGATGTTGCGAGGCGCATTTTTGAGGCCGTTGTCAAACGTGAGCGAGAAGTGCGCTTTGGTTGGCCGGAAAGGTTCTTTGCCTTTATGAACGCCAACTTCCCGAAAATCATTGATCAAGGCTTGCAGAAAAACCGCAAGATTGGCGAAGAGATTTTAGAGGCCGATAAAAAACGCCAAGCAAAAGCGCAAAAGGAGGCCGCATGAGCAAAGTATTCATCGCTTTAACCGCTATATTTGGAGTGTTCTGGCTAGTTTTCGGTTTGAACAATTTTCTGCACTTCTTTTCGATTCCTGAGCCATCGGCGGAAGGTGCAGCGTTCATGACCGCCCTGAATAATACGGGTTACGCTATGCCAATAGTTTACGCGATGCAAGTGGCCGCGGGTGTCATATTTTTAGCGCGGCGTTTTGTGCCCTTGGCCTTACTTATTTTGGCACCGATTGTGGCTAATATACTGCTCTACGATCTTTTTCTCAATCCATCAGGACTCGTTATAGGCAGTATTATTACGGCTCTCTATCTTGCCCTGTTATTTGAGCGCAGAGCAATATTCTACCCTTTTTTACAACCTTAATTATATTGGAGAATACTCATGTCTAAAAACCTTATATACGCGATTGGTGCGCTTGCTCTCGGTACGTTTGGCGATCCGTCAATCTTACTGGCGCAGAATTACGGCGCACAAGCGCAGCAGCCTCAATCGGCTTACACAATGCAGCAAGCAGCAGAAATTCAGCAAGATCCTGTGATGGAGCAAATTGCACACTTGCAACAAGAATGGGCGCATATCAAATACCAAATAGCGGATGATCAGACCCAAAGTTATGAGCTAAAGAAACTGGGAGATGAGGCTGCCAAGGTTACACAAATGTACCCAGATCGCGCAGAACCAAAAATTTGGCAAGGGATTATCCTCTCAACAAAAGCAGGTATTGATGGCGGCCTTGGTGCATTGGGCACAGTTAAAGAAGCCAAAGCTTTATTTGAAGCGGCATTAAAGCAGAACCCAAGAGCGCTTGATGGGTCGGCCTATACGTCTCTTGGCTCTCTCTACTATCAGGTGCCGGGCTGGCCCATAGGTTTCGGTGATGATGAGGAAGCAGAAAAAAATCTTAAACAGGCGCTTCAAATCAATCCGGACGGCATAGACCCTAATTTCTTTTATGCGGATTTTCTTATTGAAGAAGACCGTTATGATCAAGCCAAAACTTATCTAAACCGTGCTTTGCAAGCACCGGATCGCCCAGAGCGTCCAATGGCGGATGCAGGACGCAGGCAGGAAATCAAGGCTGCGCTTGCGAAGATCAATGGAAAAAGTAACAATAAGCAAGCATCACACAACAATTAGAACTGCAATTTGGCTATGCAATTAAAAATAAAACCGCAACATTTGCTTAAACATCAAACCAAGCGGGAGAGATTAATCAAATTCCTCCTGCTTTTGATTGTCCTACTTGGTTATTTTGGATATTTGAGCTGGGAATATGGACTGGCGACAGGCGGTCTGGTTGCGGCTTTGACATGGAGTTTCTTTGTTTTGTGTACGCCCGTGGCTGATGCAGGATTTTTATTGGATTTTCCGGTGCGTCTGGTCACGGGGGTGCGCATGTTCGTGACTGAAATTATTGTTTGGGGTATTGCAATTTTGATCAATGTTTCAGCCTTATTTTTATCGCCAGAGAGTTATCAAAATACTTTTTTAACATCACTCCTTCATAAGGTTTTAACAACGCCCTGGCCGTATTGGAGCATTATTGCGCTCTGTGGTTTTGGGACGTTTTTATCGGTGCGTTTTGGTGATGAAATGATGGATGTTATTTCTCACAAGAATCGTGATTATCACCATCAACATGGCTTTAAGCATAAGCTGATTGGCATGGCGGCTCTTCTTTTTATCGTGATCGGCGCGTATTATCATTTGATATCGTCATTGGGCGTGGAGATTCCATCATCATGAGATTACTGCTTGTTGAAGATGATAAAAATTTGGGACAAGCCACAGCGGAGGGACTAAAAGACTCTTATGCCGTGGACTGGGTTATGAATGCCGAAGAGGCCGAAGATGCCCTATCAACAACTGAATATTCGGCGATTGTTTTGGATATTAACCTGCCCGGTGCTTCTGGACTTGATTTGCTTAAGGCGCGGCGTAAAGCGAAAGACCAAATCCCTGTGCTTTTGTTAACCGCGCGCGATGCAATCCATCAACGTGTCGAAGGGTTGAATGTTGGCGCGGATGATTATCTGGTTAAACCGTTTGATCTGGATGAGCTACTGGCAAGATGCGCGGCGCTTATCAGGCGTGGAACTGGTCAGGTTACACCAATTATAGAGCATAAAGATCTGAGTTACGAAACCGCCACAGGCCATTTAGAAAAAGAAGGAGCAACCATCACGTTATCAGGCCGCGAAAAGGCGATCTTTGATCATTTGATCCGTAATATTGACCGCCCGATCAGCAAGGATAAAATCGTTGAAAGTGTCTATGACTGGTCATCGGAAGAGATTGAGAGCAATACGATTGAGGTGCATATTGCCTCACTACGCCGTAAATTAGGCCGTGATCTGATCAAGACAATTCGCGGCGTGGGGTATATGATTCCGAAATGAGCAAAACTTATTCCATCCGCAAACGCCTCATAACATGGATTACCATTCCCGTGATTGTAGCAACGATTTTAACCTTGCTCGTTGGGTTTAAATTTGCGTGGCATGAAGTTGAGGAGGTGTATGACGCGCAGCTTGTACATTCTGCAAAAGTTCTGTTGCAGCTCACGCAGCATGAAATTCTGGAAGATGAAGGATTTCACCTTGGTGTTGAAAACTCACATCTGGAACATAAATATGAACGAAATTTAGGCTTTCGTGTTTGGGTGGATACCGATCTTATCACGCAGTCGCCTAATACGCTTGATTTTAAAAACTTCGAAGCGCCGCCGGGCTTTTCTGATCATAAATTTAACGGTCACACGTGGAGGTTTTTTGTTTATCTTGATCCGGTCAATCAAATCCAGATTGAAACCTCGGAACGCTATGATATCCGCTATGAGTTGATTGAGAAGATTATGCTGTCTTTGCTTGCTCCGAGCATGGTTTTCATCCCTCTTTTGTTTCTCATTATTTGGTTTGGCATTCGCAAAGTGTTGAAGCCCGTCATTAAAATATCCGCAGATATGAATAAACGCAGCGCAGAGGATTTATCACCGATTGTAAATCAAGATATAGCCGATGAAATTTCGCCCCTTGTAAAGGCCCTGAATATGTTGCTTGGGCGTATAGAGGATAGCTTTAAGCGCGAACGCGAATTTACCGATCATGCCGCGCACGAGCTTCGCACACCTCTGGCGGCAATGAAAACACAGGCGCAGGTTTTACTCAAAAAAGCAAAAGACATGCCGGAGTGTAAAGATGGACTTGAAAACCTCATGGCCTCTGTTGATCGGGCGACAGCTCTTGTCGAGCAGCTTCTATCGCTTGCAAGACTTCAAAATGAAGAATTTCCGATACAGAGATTAAATTTTTCTGAATGTATGCATGATGTGATGGATGGCATTCGCTCGCAGGCGAAGACAAAAAATATAAGTTTGAGTGTTGATATTACCGAGGATGTTTTTATCAAAGGCCATGAGAACTCACTGATTATTCTTCTTAAAAACCTGTTGGATAATGCCGTGAAATATACGCCAGAAGGTGGGGAGGTTTCTGTAAGCCTCACGAAAGAAGCACTTTCAAATATTGCCGATACTGGAACAGGAATTCGCAATCAAGATAAAGAGGCGGTCTTTGAGAGATTTAAACGTGCCGACAAATCCGGGCAAATCGGCAGTGGATTGGGCCTATCGATTGTGAAATGGATTGCTGATGCGCATCATGTTGAAATTGATCTGCAAGATAATAATCCAAAGGGCTTAAACGTTTCTATCCAATGGAAGGCTGTAAAATGAAGGGGTTGTTATTTTGTGGTGCATTACTGGGGTTAATATCTGTTATTTTTGGTGCTGCCGGAGATCATTTCCTCGATCTCACGCCTGAGCAAGCGGACAGTCTTGATACAGCGATACGATACAATATGCTCTATGCTGTTTTAATTACCAGTATTGCTTTAGTAAGGTTTGCAGATATCCAAGTGAAACTGTCAAAAAAATTAATGACCACAGGTGTAATTTTTGCAGTTGGCACAGCATTGTTTTCGTTTGGTATTTATGCTGAAATTATTACAGGCATATCGTTTCTTGTCTATCTTACCCCTTTGGGAGGATTAACACTGATGGTTGGCTGGGTATCTCTCGCCTTTACTTCCATAACTGTTCCTGCGGTTCGAAGGTAATATCTTTTGTGTACCCCGTCAGCACATGTTGGACTGTTGATTATTTAACATTGATAGAGAGGCATTGACTAGCGCTTGACGATCAGATGTACTCATTTCTTATGCTCCTCATAAATAACTAAAAACTGCTCTTTGGATTGTTGGTAAACTTGGTCAAATGCGCGTTTAATAGATTGCTGGCTTTGTCGATGAAGGCCATTGCGGACCGTGAAGGTTTGTCCAAAGCCGGTGTTCAAAAGATTGTGATGAGTAGTTTTGATACCCTGATGTCCTTGTAATTTTCCCTGTTAATTCCCTGATAAACAGGGAATTCAAATCTCGGGGCACTCGAAATAGCCCATAAGAGAATATTGATGGTTTTGGGATGAAAAATGGAATTCTCTGCGTTGACCGATAGACCCCGACACGCAAAACCCCGCTGCGTGCGGGGCTTGTGGCGTTTAATTCTCTAAGTGTTTCAAATGACAGACTTAATGGTGGTGGGGGTAGGAAAATCGTGCTGATACCGTAAGCCCTTGAAATATATAATATTAATGCCGTTCTTTCATTCCTTTTGTGTACTAGCTAAGTGTACCATGAGGCTTATCAAAGGCAATAGAAAATACTATTTTTATCAATGGCTTATAAAATAGTTACAAAATCTCTATAAATTCTCCTTGCAAATCCATTGGGCAGGATTTAGCTACAAGATACATACAGTTTGAATTCTCGTGGGGCCAAGGAGGGCTAAGAGGATGGTTCGCCGTCGTTTTAGCTCTCCTTGGCTTTTTTGATGTCCCCATCTTCTCCTTTTTTTAAGTCCGTGAGACTTAATATATACAGGAGAAGAATATGCTTAAAGAAGATTACCAAACCGTTTACAATATAACATTGTCATTATCGAAGATGAGTTCGCATGAAGAGCTTCAATCAGTATTGGCCAATATTGCTAAATTGGAGCCGAAAGCGTACGAGGAAGACAAGTTACTTCGTTCAATAGCCAAACAAGCGGCATCTAGCGTTACAGTCATACGCCAAGAATATGTAATGATGCTCAAAAAGCTGAATATGGCACCCAACGATGTGGGGTTTAATGTCGCACAAGAAACACTGAATAATTTTTATGGTCAGTCTGGATTGAAGCGTTACCCCGATGGCAGTTTCTATGTGTACGATCAAACACATTGGCGCATTACAACACAGGACCAAGTGCGTTCTAATATACAACAAATCGCTGTTAACTACTCAGCAGATACTAAGAAAACGATAAAAGCGTTGGTTGGCGATGCCTTCGGGTGTTTATGTGATTATTTGGGTACAGATGAGGACGCGCTCGATTTCACAAAGAACCCTGATCCGGTTATTAACTTCAAAAATGGAGAGCTATGGATCAAAGAAAGCGGTGAAATTGAAATGTGTCCTCATAAACCAGAAAGTCGGTTATTTTACTGCCTACCGTTTAACTACGATCCAGAAGCAAAGGCTCCCAAATACGAGCAAGCTTTATTAGATATATTTTCTGAAGCTAAAGAGCCTGCGGAAGTTATTAGCCATTGGCATGAATTCTTTGGCTACACGATACAACCTCGAAGATTTACGGCTTGTTTCTTTATGTTAATTGGGCATGGGCGTAATGGGAAGACTGTTCTGCTAAAAACAATCCAGAATGTTTTGGGTAGAGGTACTGTCTTAAATGATAGTCTATCAACATTTCAAGGAGATCGTTTTAACGCTGCTGCTTTGAGGGGAAAGCTCTTATTCATTGATGATGATTTAGACAGCAAAGTCACCCTTTCGGACGGACTTTTGAAAAAAATATCGGAGGCTAAAATGATGAGCGCAAGGCGTGCACACGGGAAAACAAAATTGGACTTTATGTGCTTAGCATTGCCTGTGATGGCGGGTAACCATTACCCTGGTTGCGATGACATGTCCGAAGGGATGACGAGGCGGGTTAATGTATTTCCGTTTAATCGACAATTTACGAAAGAGGAAGCTGATCCCAAGTTGTTTGAGTACATTTGGGCTAATGAAATGCCCGGCGTGTTTAATTTAGCTTTAGAAGGCTTTAGACGGGTTCTAAAGCGTGATCGGTTTGATCCCCCTGAAGATTGCCTTGATGCTAAAGATGAGTTTCTAATGCACAGTAACCCTACTTGGTGCTTCATTACTGAATGTCTAGAGCCAGATGACAAAGGGCGAATAAAGCTTAAGGATTTTCGTGTTTGCTTTGATACTTGGGCTAAAGACCAAGGGTTTTCGAAGAAGCCCGTTTTAGACAAAACTTTAAAACGTAAGCTTGAAGGTCTCGGCTTTGAAATCGTTAAGAATAATGGAGTTAACACTATAAAAGGTTGGAACATTAATCAAAAAAATGTTGCCGTATAAAGGACACCTTTTAAACCTTAATACATTAGAAGTATTTTTAGAAATTGCATATCGGCTTATTCTAGCGCCATATGAACACCGTATTGAAAGAAGAACTGACTTGACCATTAATTAAATACAACAACTTCACTTCCTGCCCAGAAGAAATATCTTTTAGCATATTCGCAGGAATATCTATACCTAAGCCTTGCATAGAGCCATCTGCGTATACCAATGAGAATGTTTTTAGGTGTTCATCATATTCAACGTAATCCAAATCATTTTTCAGTTTTTGGTCGTGAATAATCATGATTTCACCTTGCGAATTACTGAACATTCCGCAACGCATTTCTTTATTTAATGGTTCTTGATGATGTGGTGCGATTGTCACCCTCCGTAACGACTAAGCTATCGCACATTACAATAGATCAGACATTCTATAAAGAGTTATGAAGGATATGACTTGCTGCTGCCTCCTGTGGCCCATTTTCTAAACTGACTAAGGCTGCCGGATGAAGGTTAGCACCATCCTCATTACGAAACTCCTCCAGTATTGATGTATCACCTGCATATTTTGCATCAGAAGCACCAAAATTCTCTGCGATGAGTAACTCATTTGGTTGTGGCTCTGGCATTCCAACGCCATTACGCTTCATTATATACGCATTTAACAAATCAGGGTTTTCTTTCAAAGGATCGTCTTCAGCCATAAGCGCACCAATGCCTGTCCATGACTCATCGTATGCTTGAGTATACGCTGCTATCTCTGGATGATTAGCCTCTAAAGCCTCAAGATCATTGTCTGAAGCCGCTAACCGCCTCGCGTATTCTAATCTCTCGCTAATCGGCATTTGATCTAAGAATACAGCCACATTCTCAGGATCGGATAATAATGCTTCCATTTTATCAATAAGGTCTGCCTGCGCTGCGTCATGTGTTTCATTTAATCTCTCTAGGTTTGCTTTTTCTTCGGGTGAGGCTCTCATGCCTGCAAAACCCGATAGCCTTGCATTTTCGTTCGTCATCTCCGCTCGCGATAAAAAGAAAACATTGCGGGCATCAATAACATCGTGGAAAATCGTAGGCTGATCGCCTTTATCGGCAGGTAGGCTGCTCGCAGAGTCCAATAGCATGTCAGTTCTTGAAGATTGACCAGGCATAATGCTCATGGCGAGTGTTTGAAATTGCTCTTCGTTTAGATTTGGAGCGTATTTGTCTGCCCATTCTCTAAATTCGCTTCTTGCGCCGACTTCTATAGAAATAGAACCCGCAGCAGCCGCGAGTTGGCCAATTAGGGGAACAAACTCAGCAGCGGAGCCTGCACCAGCATCTGCCATGAATAATTTATCATATTTATCATTAATACGATTATATTCTTGCAGTGCTTCTATAGACACATCAGATTGCGGATCACCAAACGCACCTTCGCTATATAGCTGCTCGATATATTCTCTCTGTCCAGCGTGTGCTTGATTTGAAAGAACAGCACCACCAAGTCCAATCGCGGCTCCAATAACTGGGATATGGCTTCCACCTCTTGCAGCTTTAGCAACTGTAGACGCAGCCGCAACAGCCTCTTGAGCGGCTTCAGAAGCTACTTTTACATGAGGGTTAGGAACATCAGGAATATTAGGCTTATGTCCGTGAACCTGCTCAATATGCTCGAATAAAGTATCTTCCAAGGCCTCTAATTTAGTCACAAGTTCGGGGTCATCGCCTGCTGTTCTTAATAAGTATTCTTTTTGCCTTATCCATGTTTTTTGTCCGCCAAAGTGGTCACCATCTAAACCTCCATCATTAATCATGCGGCTAATCGCATGCCCCATACCATCACGAAGAGTAAAGCCATTATCGATATGTTGGCCATGTGACTCAAATTCGGACAATCCTCGCCTATTGTATTCGTCACTTAAAAGAACGGATGCGAAGTCTTTGAAACTAGACTGTAGGGCTTCATTTCCAGTATCTGTTACAGACCACGCAGCATATCTAAACTCTGAAGACATGTAATTCCCTTGATCTATAAGCTCTGCAGGGTTGTTGCGCGCATTTGCAAGTGCTTCGGCGCGTTGCGCTTCTAGCCTCGCCTCCGAAGGGATGCCTAGGCTTCTTTCGCCGTAAGTGATTAAAGCCTCTCGCATATTATCTAATAATTGCTCGGTTTGAGGGTCACTTCCGAAGATTGCCCCCATTTGTTCACCCATTTTATCAGGGGTGTCAGGTTGAGAGTTGAATGACACACCAAGGGCACTGTCTAAATTGTTAGAAACTCTATTTACTGTATAAAAATCTGTGTCTTTTTCCAAAGTTGCAGCGTACTCTTCGACAGCCTGAATGAGATTTTCATCGCCTGTGGCGTATACGGCTTTCAAAGTGTCTTCTCGTAACCCCGTGCTGTCATTATAGTATTGATATTCAACTCTTTGCCTTAACGTTAAGCTATCTACTTCATCTTCAGGAACGCTTGTAACGGTTATAGGCGGTTTATCTGGAGCAAAGGCATTATGCATTTCTGCGAATAATTCCCTTATTTCTGGATCTCTTATCCCACGGATCGCGCTTTCTAAATAAGATCGAGATGGATATTCTGGGTCAAAGGCATTTGATAAAGAAGAGCTATAAGGAATATCTGAAAATGAAGTCGCAGCCTCCAAGTCTGTTCCTGTTTTATCTAAAAATTCTTGAAATGCCTTTTGAAATTCAGGACTTTTATTGGCAACACCTCTTTGAAGATCACCTATGCGTTGTAACTCGTAAGCAGCTTTCGCGTCAGGAAAATCACCCTTAATTTGATGAATTCTACTGTCTGGAATATCATCGAAATCAAAAAACACCACAGAAGAATTAGATTTAGACCAAAATCCTTTTATTCCAAACTCCGCAAGCTTTTCTGCGCCAGCTTTGCGATGAATATCAAGCTCTGTAGAGTATAAGGCCTTAGCAATATCACCGCCAGTGGATGAAGGAGAGATTTGACTGGCATATTGATCGCCGTTTGGGATTTGTTCTAATGCTTCAAGAATTTTTTGGTATTTTTCTACTCCAATCTCTTGGTCTGAAATAATCATGGATTGCTGTATCCATTCATCATCAACACGATAACTAAACATCACTCCGTCTGTGTGTGCACCTCCATACTCTGCGGATGTGCTACCGTCTGTCCCCATATTGAAACCCCAACCAAATTCTGAGTGTGCCATACCTTCCCCCGCAAAAGCAGGGTCGGGACGCTCAAAATACGTCGGTGAACCGTGATATAGTGTTATTTCAGGCATTTAATCTATCTTCAACTCAATTAACCCACTAAAAATATTCATCATTTTAGCATTTGTTACGTTAATTTATGTTTAATAACAGGGACTACTATTGGAGGGGTATTTGCCTTCGATAATAAAAGATTATGACGGGTTATTTTGCAGCGACAGAAGCTGTTGCCCCATTTTCATTAACACTCATAATTGCGGCACGTAGATAGGCGTCGAGGTTATTCATGTACGACCGTAAATCACTCACGGAAACCTGCATGTCGTTGTGTGTGACCTTGTGAAGCGTGTTAATCGAAAAATATTCATTGGCATCACTAAGCTTGGTTACAAACGCCCGTGTCTCTTCCGGCAATTTCGTGTTCTTATTTATATCGGCAAACGCTGCTTGGATTTTTATCGCCAACGAAGCCTTTGTGCTTAATTGATGAGTCCGCAGATACGTGTCCGTCAGGATTTCTAAGAAGGCCCGAAAGGAAATTGCAATCGCAATCTGATGATTACTAAAGCGCAGCGTATTCTGAAGTTCGTAAAATAATTGGCAAAACTTCGTCGAGAAAAAGTCATTATGTTCCGGTGTCGGCAAATTAGTTGGCAGCAGGTAATCCCGCTGGTGCGGTGCTTTGGGGGGCTTTACGGGTGGTGCATCTGCTTTTGGACTATCCTCCGGCTTTGCCGTCTCTGGCTTTTTTAGCCTATCTTTAGCCGAGGGCAGAACACCCTCTTTCTCAAGCTCATCAAGGTATTTTGTTTTTTTCGCATTGTCCCACACATCGTCCAACGTCTTCTTTTGGGCAATCATATCCTTAGCAATCCGCGCCAAGGCTTTGTAAGAAGTATCGCGGTCATTGATTAACTGCACCTGATTGTCCTTGATATCAACGCCAGCCCTCCTCCTCATATCTTTGGATGAGAACAAACGGTTAAATGTAGACAGGGGAAGGCGGTCATTTTGATTTAAGTAGCCGCCATCGACTAAGGCTTGGTTAATTTCACGCGCAAAGTTAATCTTTTGAGATTTTCCTGTACGCTCAAGGAAGTTTTCTTTCTCATGACCATCCCACTTCAAACGTCCTGCACCTGAATTTCCAGGTATATGCCGCAATTCCAAAATGTCGTTAACAATATTTATATCGTCTTCAACGCGGCACTCTAAGTGCGTATCAATATTTAGGTTATTATTGGCCTTTATAGCCTCAACCTTTTTCTGCAATGGGTTTTGAACGTGCTCTGGCACTAGCCCATGCAATAATTTCAAGCACGTCACCCGCCTGTTTCCATCATACACTCTGTACTTATCGGTTTCCGTGCCTTTAAAAACCAAAGGTTCTTCAACAATACCGCCCTTTTCAGAAATGTTTTGCAAAAGGTCTTTCATTTTTTCTGTCTTGTTAACCAGAAGCCACTCCATCGCCGCTGCCTCGGATGCAAGCTCCCCGTGCCTATCGTTAGCGGGATTAACTTCTAAATCTTTTAATGAAACTCTCTTATAGACTGCCATATTATAGTGCCTTTTACGCGCGGTTATTCGGTGCCTGAGCGTTCAATATTATCATTATACGGCACGGCTTCAATTTCGTCGTCCTGATCCTGAACAAGCTTGATCGTCTCATCCTCGTCTAACTCATGAATATCACTGTGTTTTTCTTTCTTTACCTTTGGCGCAGGAGGTGTCCAGCCTTCAAGATTTTGTCCTGCCGATATGTAGAACTCTTTAACAGCATCCTCAACAGCTTGTATGAACGTGTTGCGTCCACCAAATTTCCCCGCAAGATCACGGCTCATGAGGACATCAAAAGCTACAGGCTGTATGGCGTTACCTTCATGTAAAAGTAATGTATCTGGATTATCTCGAACATCTTGAAGACTAACTTGCGGATTGTTACCACGCCCCATTGTGTAAGCCCTAATAAATATGTCAGGCACATCTGTATCTTTCAACTGCCGAAGCAGCCAATTTAGTCGCGCAGAAGGGCGCTGTTTGTCTTTAGGAGCATTTAGGG
Organism: Alphaproteobacteria bacterium; assembly: GCA_050633165.1. Classification (GTDB taxonomy): domain Bacteria; phylum Pseudomonadota; class Alphaproteobacteria; order Micavibrionales; family Micavibrionaceae; genus TMED27. Next base: position 21,959 of record JBOEFZ010000016.1, read on the forward strand.
ACATAGAGCAATCAACAGTACGCCGTGAAAGGTCTGCTGTCACTTTAAGCGGTGATACTGCATTGGGAACATCCAACTCACATGTCAACGCCAAGTCTTTCGCAAGCGTATCGCAGTCATCCTTAACACGAGCGATAGGATCATTTGTATGCTTACGGCTTAAACGAAGAGATACAGGCACAGCAAGCTTTCTACTCATCATCATACAAAGGTCACGAGCCTCCTGATGCCAACTGACAACAGTGTTTTCAACCTCAGTAGATGTTTTGGATAATGTTGAGCCACTTCGTACAGCAGACGTAACATCTTTCCATTCTTTATTCATGCTCGTGAATTCTGAAACCCCAACACTATCGTGATCGTAATAGCGCACCATCTCATTCAAAAGAAAACGCTGGTCTTCATCATCCACATTCAACGTTTTTAAAAGCATAATGGCTTCCGTCAATACGAACATCCATGAGAAATGGTAAAGATCAACGCCTTTGAGATCAGATTTCTTAAAGTTAATAGGATGATGCGTTGGCATTGCCGAGTATTGATTGGATATTGTTATAACCGCGTCGACTTTATATTTCTTGGCGAGTGCAAGGTAATCTTTTATTTGTTGGTCATCTAATTCTGCATTGCCGATCTTGGCTTCAACAAGAGCTTTCCACTGAGTTCGTCCTGTATTGATAATTATTAGACCGTCGGGGCGCAGCTTTTCTTTGCCGCTTTTGTCCCCGAATACTATTTCTGTGTAAACTTCGATATTGGCGCGGGAGCCAATTCGCATTCCAACAGAGCCGAACATTACTTGCGCGAACTCATGAACGGCTGAGAGCGTTGCAAGTAAAATTGAAGTTGCACGGCCTTCTTTTTTCCCCTCCGAGCCAACAGGGATAAGCCTTGCGCGCTCACCAGATGCTAAATATTCAGGTAATTTTGTATTGTATGCTGCCATGGCTTCCCCTCACTTTGTTATGATGTTGTAAAATCTAACAAACTCAAGCCATTGTTGGCGAGTCAATTTTAAAATCCATGATTGTGGGAATAAGAAGAATATTGCCGTTAATCAACAATCCTTGTATCTCCGTTAGTGAATACAACTAAATCTCTATCTTTTGGTGTATCAAGGTTAAAGTAAGTATATTCACTTGCTCCTTTAAACCATTTGAAGCGGATTTGCTTGAAGCGATAGAGCGTGTGCGCCGCGTGCACTTGAATTAAGAATTCTTTGATATTCCGGTTGGCTGCGAATGTTCCTCCTACATATTCGATTGTCCTAAAGCCATTGCCGTATGTCCTTACAGACATATCGTTTTCCCAAACAAGCTTTCTTGCTATTGGGCCATATAAATCCCTGATTTTTGGGAACGCTCTTTTTTGCCACGCTATCACTTCTTTCTTATAGCGGTTCACAACACGTTGGTCTTCGTTCGTGAGGTTATAATTTTTAGCTTTTTCAATGTTTTGCGCATGAACGCTAAAAATCGCGAGAGTCAGCTTAATGCCTTCATGTGTATCGGGTATTTTAATGTCGCCATTATCAAAGCTTTTTAGTTCACGTTGAATATCTTCAATATAGGGGCGAGCAGCCTCGGTTTTATCTGCAATTACTTTGGCTTCTTCTAATTTTTTGTAAAGCTTAACGAATTTATCATCGGCAACGGTAATGTATGCTGATGCATCATAAAATGTAGTAAAATCTTGTCTGTCGCGCAGAGCATTCCGCATCTTGTTAAGAAGGTCATCACGTTTTAGATCAAAGTCAGCTTTTAAATCTGCAATGCGCTGTTTTTCCTTCTGCTCACTAATACCGCGATCAATCCTTTGTTGAAGCCCTGTAAGGTCCGTATCTTCTATACTTTCATATGGTTTTGCAGCCCGATCAGCGAGGTAGTATTTACCTTGCTCAATATATGTTTCAATCTCGTTGATAATAGTTTCTTTACTCGCTGTAAATTCAGCATGTAAAGCCTGTTCAGCTTGATGTCTTAAGCATTCTAAATGTTTATCATGTAATACGCTTGCGACACAAAGAACTAAAAGAAGACCCCAAAATATTAGCCAATTCCGTCTTTTTCTTAAATTGCTTTTATACTGCGCATAATCCATGTCGAACTCCCTTTAAGACGCGAAACGGCTCCGAGATTTCTCTCAGAGCCGGGGAGTTTAGAACCGTACGAGGACGGCGCAGCGTATTCACGCAAGCGCTATTGTATTCCGCCACCTCCCCGACAGAAGTCGAGAAGGCATCAACAGTAACGGCCAGATGCTTATGACCGCCTCGTAGAGGTTCTAACGCCCCACGCCCTGATTTAAGGGCGATACGTTACGATAGCGGTATTGGTGATTTAAGGAAAGGGTAAAGCTTTTAGAGCATCGCTTCGAGAGGATGATCTTCGAATAACCTTGCGTCACGGACGTAGCGCATCATGGTGGCGTGGCTCTTGTGGCCTGATTGTTTCATGATTTGCCATTCAGGAATGCCGAGCATGGCGGCACTTGTGACGAACCCTGCGCGGAGGCTATGACCGCTATAGTTAGCGGGTTCATGCCCGATCTTCTCGGCGTAGTCTTTGACGATATTGGATATAGCGTTATGCGATAGGCGGGCATCCTGGATGTGACCGCCCTTACGGATGCTGGTGAACAAAGCCCCTTCGGTTTTTTGAATATGTTTTAAAAAGAATTGCACCTTTTGCACCGGACAGTATCGTCCTCGTCCTTTGGGTATTGATATTCTACGGCCTCGTCCATCTTGGTCGGTCTTGGATTTACGGATGGTGATGATCGCGCCTTCGGTGACAAACTCTATGTCCTCCACATTCAGTGCGGTGATTTCACTGCGGCGCAAGGCACATGCAAAGCCGAGCATAAGGATAGCTGTATCACGGATACTCTTGGCATCATCGCCCATATGGTTGAGGATTTGAATTAAGTCATCGCGAAGCAAAGGAGCAGCTTGTTTCTGGATCGTGCTATGTTCCCGCCTTATTCCGCGCATAACCAAACGGACTGCTTCATTCTTAGTCGGTGAGGGGTGGCCTTGCATCTCATGGGCTTTATTGATGGCTGCTAGTCTGCGGTTTAACGTTGAGACTGCCAACTCCCCCGCAAATGACGCGATGTAACTTGCGATCATGTCAGGAGATGCAGGAATAATCCCGCCCCAATCGTAATAATGTGCCAGATCATAATCATAAGCCGACCACGTATTATCCGATAATGCTTTACGAGCGTATCTCTCTACATTTGCACTCAAGTGCAACTCGGCTAGAGGATCTTCTGTTTGCTTGTCTATTTGCACTTGGGTGCAATTATCTTCGGGTGACTGATCGACGAGCATGGCGCAACCCCTTCCAGTGATCTTGCACCAGTGCCAAAAACTCTGGCTGTGCGTCTATTGCCATACCGCCGCTATGTAGCCAAGCTTGCGCTGCTAACTCTCTCAAGCACTCGCTTCCATCGTACACAATGCGGTTGTTTAAGGATTGTCCCTCCAAGATAAACACCGCCCATCCAACAAGATTAACGGGGTTGGCTTTATCCGTGTGTTTGCGGATGTACTCTAAGATTTCTGGATGCACCTCTAGGAATTGCCTGAACGCTTGCTTCCCATGCCTTGTATGCCGATCTAAAGACGCCTCAAGGTAGCGGTTAATGCGCTGTGGTTCTTCATCACTTGTATCTTCTATTCTGGCTAGGCTGTTGGATTGTTCTAGCTGCATAAGGCAAGGCAGCAAGCAGGTGAAGTATTCTTGCGATTTACTGAGCCCCAGTAAGTCCAACACATAAAGCGGCGCATTGACACTGTGAGCTAGCTCCATGATTTTAACCGGATTACCTTTGGGAAGCGTAAGCACCTCCGATCTGTAACGCCTGCCGCAGATGTAACGGCAGATCAATATGTGTTCGATGACATCAAGGCCTTTATCGTGAAACCCATCCATAAGCTCCTCCTCGCTCATACCCGAATAGGTCAATCTCTGCTGCTTATAAAGCGGGTGATACTCAGCCACGTATAATGCGTCATCAAGCGTTCTGGACTTCTTGGATTGGCAAAGGTGATGGATGATGTAGCTAAGGATTAAATCCTCCCCACCGTGCTTAATACGCCATTGCTCCTTCCCCGCCACCCACAGCACTTGCGCCACCAGATTGATATTGGCGATGCCTATATCCTCAAGGGCTATAACGCGTAATCTGTTCCAAAGGTGCGCTGTGTTGAATGCTTTTAGTACATTGGCAGCATATGTAGCTTCTCGAATATGACCGCGCCGTATGGCTTTTTGCATAGAGCTTGCGGCAAGCCATCGATCATCTTGGTTAAGCTGGCTTCGCAGCACGAGTGGTCGATTGCGTGTGTGGCTTTGTAGTCCGTTTATAAGATCGGTTTCAGGTGTCAGAAGGTTTAACATTTGGCCTCGCTTGTGTAAGGGTTAACTTACGGCGAGCGTAACTTTTGACTGCCTTCTGGGAAGTAAATAACACCAATTTTCCTAATAATTGGATTTGGGGCGTACCTCTCTTATTTTGTACCTTTTTTATTTTGAAGTATTTAGGCCGTAACGACTCCTGAGTAAGGCTTTGGGCGCAAGTTTACTCACTAGTGAAAATACACAGCTTTAGGAACATTTTTGGCCTTAAATGTTCCGTTTTCGTGAGTGCATATGGACCTGTTGCACCCAAGTGCAATTACTCTTCGAGAAGGCCGTAATATTCAATGATGGAAGGCCAGTGCTCCCACAATTCCGAAGGATGCCATATATTCGTCATGGCGGCGTGGTAGGTGTCTAAAAACTCTTGATGCTGCTCTTGGGGTATAACCTCTAAAGCTTTATCAATTCCTCGGCTTTTTGCATATTGAAGAAACAGCACATGCTGGAATGATTTATCCTGAATGGCCTTATAGTCGATCCACTCCATCCCTAACCGCTTTAATGGGGTTTTACCCTTGGTGATGTTGAGGAGGTGCGTAAGCGGCTTATTCCAGCGCGTATAGCGATGCTCATAGCGCGTATGAAGTGCGCCACCATAACAAGGCTCATTGCCTTTATCTATCAGCTCGTGCTTCTTGTTATAAACATACGTCTTAAGATCGCCCTTGTTGAGTGCATTGGGATATTCCGTCTGTGTACGTCCCACGGGGCTTAGATACTGCATCGCCTTTACAGCTTCTTTTTGATTGCCGTGCGGGTTGTAGGTGAGCTTTAGGTCACTGACATCCACGCCAAGAATATCAACGGCTATATCCATGCGATATACAGCTTGTGGGTCTTTGAGGATGTCCGCGTAGCTTAGCCCGAATGTCTCCTCGCACATCAATAAGCGCAATTCAGTTTTAAAATCTTTTACACCTTTCGCACCGAGGCGGGACGGATTGAAGTCAAACCGAAAGAACGGGGTATCGGATTTCTTTGGGTCGGTCTGGATGAGTATCTTCTCGCCTGTAGGTTCGTGCTTATACCAAACATTTCGTTTATAAGCTCTGTACCGCCCATCATTACTGTTCTGTATCTCATTAGGGACATACTCATAATCCCAATCCCCAGATTTATCGTGATCGTTGATATATGAGAATACGAATGTTTTGAATGCTTTTTTCTTATTATTGTCCCAATTCTTTATCGGGTCATACCGCAGGACAAGCTTATCTATCGCAGGTTTAAGGAGATGGATATTGTGTTCATTATAGCTCTTAGCCAGTAGTTTATTCTTAACGTATATATATTCCCCCTTGTTAGAGGGATTTTTTCCATGCGGCGGGTTTTTGTCGCTCTTGCTATTGGCCTTGAGCTTCTTCTTGAGGTAAATCTTCGGGATTTTCGCCATCCTTGGCATCCTTTACGTGTAAATGCGAAAGGTCTAACCCTTCGTAAGAGATTTTACAAATATACTCATATTGCGCGGGTATAGATAGTTTTCCTACATATCCCCCTTCCACAGAGTTAGCCGACCATCCCCCTAATTTTACGATCATATCATGCGGGAAAGCCTTATTAGCCATTTCCGTTCTAAAGTTATGGCGGAAGCTGTGAAAGGATGTCTTAGGCTTCTTAGTATTGGAATTCTTAAGAAACCGCGCAAACCATTTGGAAAAAGCATCGGAGTAATACCCTCTGCTATTTTGCGTTAAATCGGGCCAAAGGCGCACATGTCCTTTGCTCCGCATATCGTCAACATAGTCAAGAAGCCCGATGCCTTCTAATTCTGGATGAATAGGGATTGTTCTTACGGAGCCTAGTGTCTTAACCTGTTTAGTCTTCTCGCCTTCATCGTTTTCTTCTCGGACATTTATAATATGTACGCCTTCAGCTTTGGTAAAATCTTCAATTTCCAACTGGCAAATCTCATTTAATCGCATCCCTGTGAACAAAGAAATCAATGGTATCCAGAAGCGGGTTTTTTTAATGATCTGCGATCCCTTTTGACTGTAGCCATTCCCATCATTCTTACAGCCCGTATAGAGCGGGGCGGTAAAAATTGCTGCTAATTGCTCTGTGTCAAAAGGATAGCGATCTTTGGATTTCTTTTTAGATTTCATCTTTAGCCCCTTAGCAGGGTTTTCGTGAATGTATTTCGCCTCAACCGCATATTTCATGAGCGCACTTAACATGCCTAAGTAATTATTGACGGTTTTGCGCGATAGGGTCTTCCATTCTTTTTTCTCGGCTAATTCCGCTGCTTGTTTCAAAGTCTTGTTAGGCGCTAACTTCTTAGCGTTGGAGGGTGTTTTCATAAGGAGGATCTGAATATCCTTACAATCTTGGTGCGTGATAGTCTTTACGAATGTTTCCGCACCTAGCAGCTCTCTGAGCGCACGAAATAGAACCGCGTAGCTGTATTCGGTTCCGGGACTGTGTTCCTTTGTTGGGTCATTGATATACTCATCGCATAAAGCGCCAATCGTTTTATTAGGCAATATGCTGTGGTTGCCGCCTCCATAATGCTGTGCATCTAAAAACATCGCATCCGAGACATTGAACGGTTGGTTTTTCCATCGCCTTACACTCTTACGTGCTGACTCCGCCAGAGCGCGGCTCATGTAATGCCCTAATGTCTTGAAGGCTTCTGATTTAGGATTAAACGTAATGTTTCTGTGCTTCAGGTAATGGTAGGCGGCTGTCATTCCTTTATGCTCTTCAGTCTCTGTAATCCCCTTAACTTCATCTCTATAAAGGTTTTCATCAATTTCTAAGTTTATAAAAATATCACGCCTTTCATCTTCACTAAGGTCACTAATATCAATATCTTGGTCTTTCTGCTCATGAAACCACCGAACGGCAATACGCTCCAACTCACTATTATTAAAGTTCGACAGCATATCAGGCTCATCCTTTTGCGCCTTAAGCTTAACCTCAATCTCTTCAAGCTCCGATGTCACTTGAGTATCTAAAACGGAGAAGCGTTTCTGGGCTTCTTTTTTATTGGATGTACCCAAAGATTTTACGACTTCCTTCTTACCGTAACTCTCTTGTAGATGTGCTGGCACACGCATACGGAAATACCATATGCCATGTTTTCTTTGTTGCATTTTGGGTACGTTTGCCAAGTCGTCTTCCATGTATTTTGTGTACCATGTTTGTGTACCAAATCGGAAGAAAAACTATTTAATATCAATTATTTATAATGATAACAGGGGCTTACAAGGTAATGGTGGTGGGGGTAGGATTCGAACCTACGTAGACTAACGTCGTCGGAGTTACAATCCGATGCCTTTAACCACTCGACCACCCCACCACATAAAAAAATCGAGGTAATCGAAAAACGATAACGGATAAAAAGCTTTTTGAAGTTTTTTGTCAAGTATGCGATTGGTATTGCATGGAAAAAAAATTCAAAGACAAAAACCATAAAAGGCGCAAACCCTCACCAACAAGAGGGAAACCGCAAGGTGCGAAACAAAACCGGATGCAGGGAGGCAAGCAGAGTGCTCCACGCCCTAGCGGCCCGAAACTCGCGCCTGCGCAGCTATATGGCTTTCACGCGGTGGCTGAGGCATGGCAAAATGAAGCGCGCAGCATTAAGGCGCTCTACGTCACCGAGCAAGGGCTGGCGAGCTTTACGGAGATAGCAAACAGCACGAACCTTAATCGCCCTGCCCCGCAAATCATGGAGAAAGCCACGTTGGAGAAGCTCCTTCCCCGCGATGCGGTGCATCAGGGGTTGGCGATTGCCTGCGGTAATTTACCCGAAACGGATATTCAGGATTTCATTATCCGCGCACAAAACAACCCGTCACGGCTCGTCATGCTGGATCAAGTCACCGATCCGCACAATGTCGGGGCTATCTTACGCTCGGCCTGTGCATTTGGGTTTGATGGTATGGTGATGCAGCGCAAACATGCGCCCGAGCTAAACGGCGTTTTGGCCAAAACGGCCTGCGGCGCGGCGGAGCATGTCCCCGTTGCCTATGAGACTAACCTCAGCCGCTCTATAGAAACCCTGCAAGAGGCCGGGTATTTCGTCTATGGTCTGGATGAGCGCGGGGAGGATATTGGCTCATTCCAAGACGATATCCCCGATAAAATTGTCCTCGTTCTGGGCGCAGAAGGGCCGGGTTTAAGGCGTCTAGTGAAGGAGGGCTGCGATACCTTAATGCGTCTTCCCATGCATGGCGCGATGCCGTCCATCAATGTATCCAACGCGGCGGCGGTTGCATTTTATGCTTTAATGTCAAAATGATAGGCGGCATTTATCTAAAATTTTAATCAAATTTTTGACAGTTCTGCCCGCAAGCTGGTATTATAGAATTATAAGCAATAAGAATGATTTGGCGCGAATGATTAAAAAGCGCAGCCGGACAATATATCGATTGAGGTGTCGTATGAAGCGCATGAAGCATGCTTTATTTGTTATTTTAGATTCTTTATTTTCTCCTTTGTATGGGAATATTACCCCGAGCGCGCAGCCTGTAAGAGTTCGCAGCGCGGATAATATGCCCCCTAATTCCCCCCCGAAACCGAAAACACAGCCTTATATCTCTCTCCCCACTACACACAGATAGATCATAAGATATTCGGTTTCACTCAACACTTAATTCCCCTGATTACGGTCAGGGGATTTTTTTATGCCCGCTATGGACACATGCCGCGCAATGTTCCACGTTAAGCTCATGTCAGATATTTTAGATTCCAAGAATGAAAACGAGCTTTTTCTTATTGATGGTTCGGGGTTTATATTCCGTGCTTATTTCGCGATGGCCTATTCGGGGCGGGGGGGGATGAGCAATCCTGATGGTGTGCCGGTATCGGCGGTTTTTGGTTTCACGCAGATGTTGATGAAGTTGCTGAAGGATTATGATGCGCCGTATTTGGCGGTGGTGTTTGACCCGCCGGGGGGGAGTTTTCGCAACGACCTTTACCCCGAATATAAGGCCAACCGCGATGCCCCGCCCGAGGATTTAATCCCGCAATTCCCGCTCGTGCGGGAGGCGACAAAGGCGTTTGATATTCCAGCGTTGGAAGCCAAGGGGTATGAGGCGGATGACCTTATCGCGGCCTATGCCAAGCGGGCGCAGGAATTAGGGAAGAAAGTTGTTATCGTGTCCTCGGACAAGGACCTTATGCAGCTTGTGAATGAGAATGTCCGCATGCTTGATCCGATGAAGAATAAATGGATTGGTGCGGATGAGGTTGTGGAGAAATTCGGTGTGAGCCCCGATAAGGTCACGGATGTTCAAGCGCTCGCGGGGGATAGCACGGATAATATTCCGGGTGTGCCGGGCATCGGAATTAAAACGGCGGCGCAGCTGATTAACGAATATGGCGATTTGCATAGCTTGCTCGCCCGCGCGGAAGAGATTAAACAGCCAAAACGCCGCGAAAAGCTTATCAATCATGCGGATGATGCGCGGATTTCAGAAAAGCTTGTGACGCTGGATGCGAATGCGCCATTGCCGCAAGCCATTGAGGATTTAAAAACACATGATCCGGATAAGCCGGCATTAATGGCGTTTTTGCAAAAGCATGCATTTAATTCGATTATTAAACGCCTTGGCGGGGAGGCGGTTGCCACACCGCAAAAACAAGACGCGCCAGAACCCGCCGCCGAAGAGGACAAACAGCCGCCGATTAGCGAAAACACCTATACCCTGATCAATGATGAAGCGACTTTGTGCGAATGGATTGCTGAGGCGCATAAAAACGGAACGATTTGTATCGATACGGAAACGACAAGCTTAACACCGGCCAAAGCAAAGCTTGTCGGGATTTCGCTCGCTTCGGAAATTGGTAAGGCGGCGTATATCCCGCTCGGGCATGTTGCCGAGCAAGCGGATTTATTGGGCGAGTCCCAAGGTTCGGACATTCCGCAGCTTGCCCTTGATAAGGCGATTGCTTTGCTTAAACCCATCCTCGAAGACCCGAGCGTGATGAAAGTCGCGCATAACATGAAATATGATTGGCAAATTTTCGCGGCGCACGGGATTGAGGTAAGCCCGTGCGATGATACGATGCTGATCTCCTATGTTCTGGATGGATCATCCCACAAACATTCCATGGATGCCCTATCGCAACAGTATCTGGATCATACGCCTATCCCGTATAAAGAGGTGGCGGGAACGGGAAAATCGCAAGTTACGTTTGATCGGGTTGATATTGAAAAGGCGCTAACCTATGCCGCCGAGGATACGGATATAACGCTGCGGCTTTACCACATCCTTAAACCCCGCATCGCGGTTGAGAAAATGGCGAGTGTTTATGAGAATATCGAGCGCCCCCTTATTCCCGTGATTGCGCGAATGGAGATGCAGGGTATTAAGGTTGATCCGGCGATCCTTAAAAATATGAGTGCGGAGTTTGGCAAGAAGATCGCCGATCTGGAAGGCGAGATTCACGCCCTCGCCGGCAGCCCCTTTAACATCGCCAGCCCCAAACAGATCGGGGAAATCCTGTTTGATCAAATGGGGTTAGAGGGCGGCAAGAAAACCAAAACGGGGCAATATTCCACCGATGTTAAAACGCTGGAGGAGCTTGCGTTGCAGGGTCATGAGATCGTGCAAAAAATCCTTGATTGGCGCGGCCTGTCGAAGCTTAAATCCACCTATACTGATGCGTTACAGGAACAAATTATTCCCGAGACGGGACGCGTTCATACATCCTATGCGATGACGGGGACGAGCACGGGGCGGCTCGCTTCCTCTGACCCTAACTTGCAAAATATCCCGATCCGCACCGAGGATGGGCGCAAAATCCGTACGGCCTTTATCGCCGATGCGGGGCATAAATTATTGTCCGTTGATTATTCGCAAGTTGAGCTCCGTTTGGCGGCGGAGATTGCGGGGGTTGAGGCACTTAAACAAGCCTTTAAAGATGGTGTTGATATTCACTCCCTCACCGCCGCGCAGGTGTTTGATGTGCCGCTGGACGCGGTGGATGGGGAGCTTCGCCGTCGTGCAAAGGCCGTGAATTTCGGGATTATATACGGTATATCCGGTTGGGGATTGGCGAAGCAATTAGGCTGTGATCCGGCGGATGCGAATGATTTCATCAAACGCTACCTTGCGCGCTTTCCCGAAATTCGCGATTATATGGAGGAGAAAAAGGACGAGGCGCGGGAGAATCTCTACGTTAAAACGCTCTATGGACGCAAATGCTTCACCCCCAATATCAACGCGAAAATCCCAGCCCAGCGCGGTGGGTCGGAACGCGCGGCGATTAATGCACCGCTCCAAGGAACCGCCGCCGACATCATGAAAATCGCCATGACGAAAATGCCGAGCGCGCTTAAGGCCGCAAATCTAAACGCCAAAATGCTGCTTCAGGTGCATGACGAACTGATTTTTGAAGTACCGGAAAGTGAGCTTGAGGCGACATCAACGCTCGCCCAAGAGGTGATGGAAAATGCCTTTAAAATCATGAATGTAAATATCGAAGTCCCCCTCATCGCCGAAGCCGGATCAGGCGATAATTGGGATGAGGCGCATTAGGCTCTAAACCGCTTGGGCGTGTTTTGGTGTGTCGCTCTCGCTGGCGGGTTTTAGGTAGGCGTCGAAAACACTGCAGATCATGCGGGTCATGAGGAGGGCGTCGGGGTTGATGTCTATCACGCCCGCCGGAGTAATTTCGATAAAGCCTATCTTCTCATAGGCGCGTAATGCCTCTATCTCCGCCGTGAAATGATCAAGGCTTACGCCGTGCGCCCGACAGATTGCCACCAAATCAACGCGTAGATAGCACATGAGTTGCTCAATCACATCCGAACGCAAACGATCCTCATCCGAAATGCCGCAAGATTTTCCGGCGGCCAATATGCCGCCCGTTATGGCCTTTTTATAAGACGGCATGTCGGGATAATTTTGGAAGAAATGCCCGTCGATTTTACCAATCGAAGACGCGCCAAGGCCGATCATACTTTCACATGCATCATCTACATAGCCTTGGAAATTTCGCCGCATCGTCCCCATATGCATGGCGCGAACAAGGCTATCATCCGGTTTAGCGAAATGGTCAATGCCAATCCCGACATAGCCCCGAGCCGTAAAATATTCCGCCCCCGCATGGAACAGGTCAAAGCGCAAATCCTTTTGCGGCAATGTCTCTTCATTAATCAGGCGCATATGCTTTTTCATCCACGGCACATGGGCGTATCCGAAATAGGCGATGCGGCTGGGGTCGAGGAACATGAGCTGCTCAAATGTCCGCGCCTGACTCTCCATCGTTTGATAGGGCAGGCCATACATCACATCGACATTAATCTGCGTAATGCCGTAGCTGCGGAGCATTTGCACGGCATCATAGCTCAAGGAAAAGGGTTGTTGGCGGTTAATCGCTTTGAGGACTTTTTCATCAAAATCCTGCACGCCCAGACTGACGCGGTTCACACCGTTTTTGGCATAGCTCGCGACGCGATCCTCGGTAATGCCGCGCGGATCAATCTCAATGGCAATCTCCGCAGTGTCGGCAACATTCAAAGTATCCCGCAGGCGCGTCATAATCCGGTCAAAATCCCGCGCCTTGAGCATGCCCGGCGATCCGCCGCCGAAATGGATATTGCTAATGATATGATCGGGGGAGAGATGGCGGGCGAGCGTTTCAACCTCTTCCAATAATAGATCAACATACGCACTCACCGGATCATAACGCTTCGTCACCTTGGTATTACACCCGCAATACCAACACATTTTCGAACAATAGGGCACATGCAGATAGAGCGAGATTTCCTCCCCCGCCTTCACATCCCCCAATGCATTCGCATAAATCTCAACCTTCTCCAACGCCTTAAATTGCGGCGCGGTGGGGTAGCTCGTATAGCGCGGGGCGCGGGCATCGAAGGATAATATCTGGTTTTTGAAACAATAGCTCATAAGACCCCGAGCATAGCTAAATTCAAAACGCCTCCACATTGACGATGGTCAAACGCATCCTATTGATTGCAAACCCAATCTCTTTGCGTTAGAAACCCTTCATGCCTCCACCTCTTCTCCTCTCTGTCAAAGACGCCATGGTGCGTTATTCCGAAAATCCTGTATTCGAGGGGTTAGCCTTTAACATCCATGCCGGATCGCGCATTGCTTTGGTGGGGAAGAATGGCGCGGGGAAATCGACATTGATGAACATCATCACTGGCGTGCAAGACCTCGATGAAGGTGAGCGATGGGAAGAGGTCGGGACATCGGTTGGCTATCTACGCCAAGATATCACCCCGCAAGAGGGGCAAACCGTATTCGATTATATTTTTGAAGAAATCAAAGACGAAGACCGTGAGCTATACGAATATAAAGTTGATATTGTTGCCGATGCGCTGGGGATTGATAAATATGCGCAGATGACCGTGCTCTCGGGTGGACAATTGCGCCGTGCGGGGCTGGCGCGGGCATTGGTGGAGGAGCCGGATATCCTCCTGCTTGATGAACCAACGAACCATCTGGATTTGGAAATTATTGAATGGTTGGAGGGGTATTTAAAGGGCTATCGCGGGACGTTGGTGTGTATTTCGCATGACCGGACATTTTTGGCGAATATCACGGATAAGGTCTTTTGGCTGGATCGTGGGAGTTTGAAGGTTTCCCCGCGCGGCTTTAAATATTTCGAGGAATGGTCAACGGAGTTATTGGAGCAAGAAGAGCGTGAGCTTAAAAACCGCAAGCAATCGGTGGGGATTGAGGTTGCATGGGCATCACGCGGGGTAAAGGCGCGGGTAAAACGCAATGTTCGCCGTCTTGAACAAGTGCGTCAAATGCGTGACAAGCTCAAGGCCGATGAGAGCGCCTATCGCAAGGCCACGCAGAAAATCGAGCTAAAACCGATTGATAATATTGATGCGAGTTCGAAAATTGTTGCTGAATTTTATAACGTGCATAAAAGTTTCGAGGCCGAACATAAAACTGTGCCGATCCTCAGCGGCTTTTCCCTGCGGATTAAACGCGGGGATCGCATTGGAATTTTGGGTAAGAATGGATCGGGGAAGACGACGTTTCTTAAGATGCTGCTCAAGGAAATGGAGCCGGATCAAGGGCGCGTTAAAACCCGAAAAGAGCTAGAATTTTCGTATTTTGATCAAAAACGCAGCGACCTTGACCCGACCGATAGTTTGAAAAAAGTCCTCTCCCCTGGCGGCGGAGATTATATCAATGTGATGGGTAAGGAACGCCATGTTTGCGGTTACCTCAAGAGCTTTATGTTCGATCCATCGCGCGCGCAGGATAAGGTTTCGCAGCTCTCAGGAGGGCAGAAAAACCGCCTTATGCTGGCGAAAATCCTCGCCAATCCCAAATCTTGCCTTATTCTTGATGAGCCGACCAATGATCTGGATATGGATACGCTTGATATGCTCGAGGAAATTTTATCCAATTATAACGGCACGCTTATTGTGGTTTCGCATGACCGTGATTTCCTCGACCAAACGGTGACAAAAATTCTCGCGTTCGAGGGGGATGCAAAGGTTGAAACGGTGATTGGCGGGTATAGCGATTATCTGGAATTTAAGACTAATCGTGATGGCGAGGCAAAGCCGAAAAAAGATAACGCCAAAAAGAAAAAAGCCGATCCGCCAAAGGAAGAAGCCCCCCAAATCGAAGC
>JBOEFZ010000017.1:0-11422 GCA_050633165.1 Alphaproteobacteria bacterium
TCACATTCCCGCGCCACCGCCATCGCCGCCGCCGATTTCCCACTCGCCGTCGGCCCCGCAATAATGTGAATAGTTTTTGACATAGCCTAGAGCCTATATTTCTCTTCCCTTTTACGCAACATCCCTGTAAGTAACCCATTGAATAAAAATTCGAAGGAAACACAAGAATGTCCGACAAGCTAAGAAACATTGCTATCATCGCCCACGTTGACCACGGTAAAACCACCCTGATCGACTCAATCATGAAACAATCCGGCATGTTCCGCGAAAATCAGCAAGTCGAAGAACGCGCCATGGATTCCGGCGAACTTGAAAAAGAGCGCGGCATCACCATCCTCGCAAAACCCACCTCTGTGGAATGGGAAGACACCCGCATCAACATCATCGACACCCCCGGTCACGCCGATTTCGGTGGCGAGGTTGAGCGCGTCTTGCATATGGCGGACGGCGTTATCCTCCTCACCGATGCAGCCGAAGGCCCAATGCCGCAAACAAAATTCGTCCTCGGCAAGGCTCTCAAACAAGGCCTAAAGCCCATCGTCATCATCAACAAAATCGACCGCCCCGATGGTCGCCCCGAAGAAGTGGTCGATGAAGTCTTCGACCTCTTCGTATCCCTTGATGCCAATGACGACCAACTCGACTTCCCCATCCTCTACGCCTCCGGTCGTGATGGATGGTGTGTCACCGACCTCGACAACCCGCGCGAAAACCTCCACCCGCTCCTCGACCTTGTTCTTGAGCATGTAGAAGCACCAAAAGGCGACCCAGCCGCACCCTTCGCGATGCTCGCCACCCTCCTTGATTCCGACCCGTTCTTGGGCCGCTGCCTAACCGGACGCGTAATCCAAGGCTCCGCCAAGGTCAACGACACGGTAAAAGCCCTCGGCCTCGACGGCAATGTGGTTGAAAATGGTCGCCTCACAAAACTCCTCACATTTGATGGTACAGAGCGCGTGCCGGTCGAAACGGTAAATGTTGGCGACATCATCTGTATCGCCGGATTAACAAAGGCTTCGGTTGCCGACACAATCGGCGCGCCCGCCCTCGACACACCCGTCGAATCCACCCCGATCGACCCACCAACAATGGCCGTAATGATCTCCGTGAACGACTCCCCCTTCGCCGGACAAGAAGGCAAAAAAGTCACCTCCACCATGATCCGCGAACGCCTCATGGCCGAAGCCGAGGTTAACGTCGCCATCACCTACGCCGAATCCGAGAACAAAGACTCTTTTGAAATCGGCGGTCGCGGCGAGCTCCAACTCGGTGTCCTTATCGAACAAATGCGCCGTGAAGGCTTCGAACTTACCGTCTCCCGTCCAAAGGTTCTTTATAAAGAAATCAATGGCGAGCGCCACGAGCCAATCGAAGAAGTCACCATCGATGTGGACGAAGAATATTCCTCCACCGTCGTCGATAAAATGAACCGCCGCAAAGCCGAAATGACAGATATGCGCAGCTCCGGCGCAGGAAAAACACGTGTAACCTTCCTCGCCCCCTCACGCGGCCTGATCGGATACCAATCCCAATTCATGACCGACACACGCGGCACAGGCGTCTTTAACCGCGTCTTCCACGATTACGCCCCGTATAAAGGCGATATTCCCCAACGCACCAAAGGCACTCTCATCGCCATGGAACAAGGCACAGCCGTCGCCTACGCTATCTTCGGCCTCCAAGATCGCGGCGTGATGTTCATCGGCCACCAAACCCCCGTCTATGGCGGCATGATCGTCGGCGAGCATAGCCGCGAGAACGATCTTGAAGTGAACGTGCTTAAGGGTAAAAAACTCACCAACGTCCGCGCATCCGGTACAGACGACGCGGTAACCCTAACCCCGCCACGTAAAATGAGCCTTGAGGACATGATGGCCTACATCAATGATGATGAGCTATTGGAAGTAACGCCGACAAACCTACGTCTGCGCAAACTCCACCTCTGCCCCCATGACCGCAAAAAGGCCATGCGCGCCGCTGGATAGCTGGCTATGAAGAAAAAACTAATCCTCCATATCGGACAAAGCAAAACAGGCACAACATCCCTGCAATATTTCTTGCATGCCAACAAAGAAAAGCTGTCCGAAATGGGGATTTTATATCCCGATGTCTACCGTGCAAACAAACCCGTCGGGAAATATGAGCACAACAGCTTCGCTGATTCCCTTAGCGGCCTCATATTATATCCGAATTTATCCGCCGATGAATATTGCGAACAATTCCACACCCAAATGGAACACCCAAAACAAAAGGCGAAGAACGCATCATCATACAATGCCTCGATATCTTAAACGCGAAAAAAGAGAACATTGAAAAATACAAAATAGAACCGCAATTACGCAAAGGCGTTTCTACGCAACAACACCCCCACCCTATATATATGGCTAAAATCCTTCCTCAAACCATAAGCCCCATCTTCCCCGCTCTCCCCATCCGCTTAATCGCATATTCGCGGCTGGAGGCCTCCGCCCGTGTCATCCCCTCTTCACAATAGCGCAGCATAAACGGCCCGCGCCCGCGCGTGTATTTCGCGCCCTGCCCGCTTTCATGCGCAGCAATCCGCGCGTCTAAATCATTGGTAATTCCCGTGTAAAGACTACCGTCACCGCATTCAAGGATATAGACAACCCAATCCATCCCCCCACCTTCTCTACAATCCGGCAAGCTGGTCGGCACTTTCCTCATCATCGGCAATCTGCGTATCCGCACCCGCATCCGTACTATTGACCCGCATCACAATCTTACAGGACATGTTTTTGCTGCTTAATTTGCTGCATGCCTCATGCAACACCTCTTGCGCCCCCGCATAAACACTATACCCCTTCGCAGCATATTCCGGCGCAGCATCAACCTTTTGCAAGCCCTTAAGCGCCCCACGCCCGAACAAGCGCATCGTTAAGCCTTGCAAGAAATTCCCAAGCTCACTCTTCTTCTTATCCTGCACCAACAACGCATATTCAAGCGCCAACGGCGCATCAAAATTAATCGCGGCACTACTGCTCATCTCGCCATGCTGCACATCATATTCGACAAAGCCGCGATCCTCACGGAAGGTAATATCCATCTCCGCCAGAATATCCCCCTCATAATTAATCGTCACAATCTGCGGCAATGGGTTCCCACGTTCCGCCTTACTCCCCGGCGTTTTGGGAATAAGCAAATACCGCCCCGGACGAATTTTCGAGAATAAATAAAACCCGTCAAACGCCACCTGCGCCTCCGGTGCATCCAAATCCGGACGATCCAACGGAATTAACTGCAAGAAAAAACGCCCCAAGACACGTGTAAAATCCTCTTTCGTCTTGATATAAATCGTCCCATCAACCTCACCGGCCATATGAATCGGAAAATCAAAATCATGCCGCTGCCCGCCCAATGGCAAAATGGAACGATCCGGCCGCGCCGAAACCATTAAAAAATCAGGCAACGTATCCTCCATAACCTTAATATCCGTTGGAAACCCTGCCGTAATCTCACGCAACGTCACACGCCCATCCTCATCCGTCTCCCCCGAACGCTTGGCATTCATACTTTGAATAAGAACCTCCGGCAACGGCTCATCCACCCCCTCATCATAAACAAGATTCCCGTCATGATCGAGATACACAAAAGCGTGCAGCATCCCCCGCCCGATAATATTATCACTGGTCACATCCGGCGCAATTTTACCCGGCGTATTCACAAGATTAAAGTTAACACTAACCCCCGCCCGAATATCCTTATCCGAGTTCCGCTCGATAAACGGCGTTGTGCGGAAATAATCATTCTCGTAACTCAAATTCAACCGCGCCAAAGAAAACTCGGTTTGCGGCGAGTAATCCCACGACAAATCCACCGTTTTATCATTCCCGAAACGATAATACCCCTGCGCAAAATAGCGCTCCGCCCGAGCCTCGGGCAAGAAACGATAATCCAGCCCGCCACGAACATACGCCGCCCCAAGGCTTTTACGAAGGCTCACACTATAACCGGCTTCATCCTCACGCTCTTCATCAAAATCATAAGAATCATAAGAAAGACCATTATTGATATTAAAGCCCAACATATTCGTCGATGCCGACAAACGCGTCCCGTAAGAACTCTCCCCGCTATCAAAAAGATTATACCCTGCATCAAACAACAGATTCGAACTCGTAAACCAATCCCCTTGATCAAACCGCCGCTGCGCCCTGAAATTCGCCGCAAAAATAGTGCTTACAATATCGCTCGTTTCGCCATACCCATCGGTTTCCAAATCAATCCCCGCCGACAAATCCCAATCATCCAAATCCCGCCGCGCGGAAAATGACGCCGCCATCTCGGCATTATCATCAACCCCCAGCGAAGCATCAAAAATCGTATTATTCTCGATAAAGCTCGTCCCCGCCGTTAAAAAGCTCTTCCGCTCTTCATCCTGCGGCTTTGATCGCAACCCCATAAACACATACTTCCCCGCCAAAGAAGTACTATAATTAACCGCAACATCCGGCTCCCCCTTATCCGGATCATCCGATTCGAAACGCTCATACAATTTCGTATTCTCAAACGTTAAGGAAACATCATAAACATCCTGCTGCGAGGATATAAGGTCCGAATTAACCGGAACGCTTAACGTTTCCCGCCGAATCTCCCCTTGCACACCATAAAAGAGAATCTCGAAATTATTATCACCAGCAAACAAAGGAACCTCGGCAAAACGATACTCCCCGTCACTATCCACACGCTGCGTCTCAATCAAAATACCATTACGATAAAGCTCGACATCCCAATCGGGTAAACTCAACCCCTCAATAATTGTCGTTGTAAAATTATCCGATTGCAGCGGGTTATTAGTGATTCGCATCCCCACACCGCTTCCCGCACCACCGGCCAAAGGAACCGACGCCCCCGAAATATCCCCCGCCTCATAATAAGTCGCCTGCAAAGGCCCTAACAACTCCGGATATTCCGACCGATTCGAAACCCGCCCCGAAGCACTTTGAATACCATCCTTATCATTACGAGACAGACTAACGCGCGCTTCATGCCCCAAAACCTGCCCCTCTGCGATAACATTTGTTGATTCGTTACGCGTAAATTCATCCGCAGAACCAGGACGACTATAATTAACCCGCTCGCTAATATTAAGCCCTGCAAGCGCCAAAGCGCGCTTGGGCTGCGGCGTTCGCGGAAACTCCGCATCATTATCCTGCGCCCGCCCTGCCACTTTCTTATTCTCACGCCGATACCGATCCACAACGGGAATAGGATAAACAGAAGAAACATCAATATATTGCTGCGAAACATCATAGGCAAACGACACCCCAAGCCAGTCCGTCAAACGATTACCATCAACAAAATACAAACCGTCTTGAACAATAATATCCTCCTCATAAACAGGAATCTGCCGCCCACGGGATACCACCTGCTTCTCGGGAAGGTTAAGCACAATTTCCCAATCCTCACGCAAAAACCACCCCTGCCCCATGCCCGCATCCTCATCAAACTCCACCGGAAAATTAAACACAAATATAACATCGGAAAGCGAAAGATAGATTCGCCCGTTATCCTTAAGCGCATAAATATCCGTATCAAAAATCAAATCAGCCGCACGCGGGCGCAACAACAATGTCGTCCCGTCCGGCACAGAAGAAACAACTTCCGCACCTTTGTTATTCACATTCTTTGTGTCCAGATCTTTATAAATAGGATCAAGCGAAGAAACAAAATTCTGCGCCAACGCCTTCAACGCATCACGGGTAACGATCCCCTCGCGCGCGAACGTATCAGCGGGATAAAGAGCGATTAAAAGCCCCCCTATTATTAAAACAGTTTTTATAGTAGTATACAGATACATGAAACGGCTTCTTAGAAAGTTGTGCAAATCAAGATTGTTAGATTAAGAATTGCTTAACACTTGTATTGTAATGTATTAGTATCAATGTGCAAAAGTATTTTTGTGATATCAAATAAAGGAGTTATTTAATGAAACACTTTCTAAAAAAATCGGTTTGCGCCGCTGCACTTTTATGTGCCGTGTCCGCAACACCGGCATTGGCGCAAACTGTTACAGTTCCTGTTAATGCTACAATTTCAAACACAGTTACAGCCACAGCCACACAAGGCATGAACTACGGTACGGTCGTCGCTTCGACTGACGGTACAAACGCGGTTACATACCTCTTGGGATCTGACGGCACACTCACCCCGGGTACAGCAGGCGGTACATCCGTTGCCTCTCAGGTTGATGCAACTGGCCTTCAACCAGGTCTTGTAACGATTACAAACGCAGCCGACGGTTCAACACTAAACGTCACAATCGACAGCGTTGTTGATCCAACAGATGGCTCGAACTCATTCGCAACAAGCTTGTTCACATACCGCAGAAACAGCGAAATTACCGAACAATCCGCTACAGTTGGTACAGCGTTTACTATGACATATGCCGACAACGCAGGCGCGGGAAGTACGCTTGCCATCGGCGCAACACTCACTGGTGCAGGCGCTACAACATACGATGATGGTGCCTATGTTGGCTCCTTCGAAGTAACAGTAGCCTACTAATTGATCGGTCCATGACCACATAAAATAAAGGAGTTATTTTAAAATGAAACACACTATGAAAAAAACACTGCAGGTCGCGACATTTTTATGCGCAACCGCACTTTCAACAAACGCAATGGCGCAGGCCAACGTTGCGACCGTGTCAAATACAATGACCGTTCAAAACAGCGTTACCGTTGCCATTGATGCCACAAACGACCAGCTGAACTTCGGCGTCATCGCCCTTCAATCCGGTACAGACGGCGTAGCAGGCTCACCAACAGATGAAGATATGGGCGCGACAGCAACCGTAAACTCTGCCGGTGTTGTTTCCGCTGCTGCAAATGCAACAGGAACAGACTCTGACGATGTTCAAGCAATCGCACAGGTGGTTGATAACACACTCGCCGAACAAGCGATTATCAACATCTCTGACGCGGTTGACGGATCAACATTAAACGTCACAATCGACAATGTTACCAACCCAATCAACGGTTTCAGCGTTTTGACACTTGACGGCTTCCGCACAAGCTTCAACGGCGGCGGAGAAGCGACAACAAACCTAACAGCAGGTTCACTAACGCTAACCCCGACATACTCCGCATCATTCGGTGGCGGTACAAACACACTAGCCATCGGCGCAACTATCGCGGCAGATGAAGGTGTTACAGTAACAGACAGCGTTACATACACCGGAAGCTTTGATGTAACCGTATCCTACTAAAAACAGGATAATCTAAATTTCTAAAAAACCTGCCCTTTGCGGCAGGTTTTTTTTATGCTAGGGATAAAGCACAATCAAACAATACGGATACTGACATGACAAAATCCTGCTTCAAAAAGCTCGCGCTAGGCCTATTACTGATCACCTTTTTTATCCCCGCAAGCTCCTACGCACGCTTGGACATTCTCCCCCGCAAAGTCATCATTGAACCCCGCGAACGAAGCGGGGAAGTCACCATCCTCAACGTATTCGACAAACCCGGCCTCTACCGCCTAAAAGCCATCCATTACCGCCAGGACGAAGAGGGAAAATACCAAAAACTGGAAGAGCCGCTCAGCCCCGATTTCGACCCTGCAAAACATATCCGCATTTCCCCGCGCCAATTTGAAATCAAGCCCAAAGGCCGCCAAAAAATCCGCATCTCCGCACGCCGCCCCAAAGACCTCCCCGATGGCGAATATCGCTTCCATTTAGCCGCCATGCGCTACGACACAGCCTCACAAGAAGACGATGAAGAACTTTCCGGCAACGTAGCCGTACAAATCAGCATGAATCTCGGCATTTCAATCCCTGTCATCATCCGTCATGGCGATGTCCATGTCTCCGCAAAAATTGAAAACGCCTCATACATCCCACCCGAACAGGCCACGGCGTCAAAAACATACGGCGAAGTGAATGTAAACCTCACACGCAAAGGTAATAAAAGCGCCACGGGAAGATTAAGCATCATGCATAATGGCGAAGAAATCGGCACCAGCGCCAACCTCAACATCTTCACCGAGGTTGAAACACGCAATGCCCTCGTCCCCATGACCAAAGACCCACGCGGCCTTGGAAAACTCCAGATAATCTATACAAGCGATGACGGCGAAATTTATGATGAATCCAGCGCGCAATTCTAAGCCGAAGACACGTGGGCAAGCATTAAGATTAAGCGCATACACCCTGCTATGCTTAATGCTCCTCCCGCTTAACGCCTACGCACAAACCATTAGCACAGTTCAAAACTTCTCCTTCGGTGACTTTGCCTTGCTGGACTTCGTCAATGTAGAGCAAATTGAAATCGCCGAAAACGGAAACGTCACAAACACCTCCGACATATGGTTCCTAACCGACCCACAGCGCGGCATTTACGCCATATCCGGCGGCCCTGCATTCACAACCTACACCGTAACCGTCCCCACCGAAGAGATTATCCTCCCCGGCACACTCGGCACCTCTTTAGTCGTAGACAACCTTGCCGCCGGACCCACTACAAAAGGCACAGACATCAATGGCGACGCCCAATTCTGGCTCTATGGACGCCTCCAAACACGCGGCAACATGAGCTACGAAGACCAAACCCTATCAGGCAATATCGAAATAGAAGTCGTATTCGACAACTAAAAAACACCTTAAACGCCTCATTTCTCTAAAAAATAAATATTTTATTCACAATATCCCTTTCCAAAAGGTTGCAAATCGGTTTATCATTTTAAAGTCTATATTTGCGTTCGTTCGGGCGCTTCAACTTATTTCAAGTGATTAACCATTGAATAAGCAAGTATCAATCGCGAGACTCTTTCTCTATCTAGTGATTCTAGGTAGCCTCTCCGCTTGTTCTTTTTTCGAAAACATGGGCGGCATAGGCGGCAGTGATACCCCCATAAACGCCATCGCCCCCGAACGCCGCGACATGCCCGAAAACTTCGACCCCGAAGCCGCCGATAAACGCTTCTCCGAACCAAAAGGCCTCACCGACAACCGCCTCTTCTCCGAAGAGTTGAATGATGAAAGCGAACGCCTCAACCGCTTGGAAACCAACGTACAGCGCATGCGCGATGATATAGACGAAGTCCTCCCCTCCATCCGCAATTTAGTGGCGATTGAAGGGGAAATTGAAGATCTGGTAGGACAACTCAAAACCCTGCTCTCCGAACCCCCTCAAATTGCAAATATAGACACACAGTTTGAAGCGGACGAGCAGGACATAAACCTACCAACATCAGAGCCTCCGACGGACCTTACACCGCCCGAGCCTCAAGACATGGCGCAAGCCCCGCCCCCCGAACCGGACATCGCGCAAATTCCGCCCGATCCAGTCGCCGAGAGCACTCCACCTCAAAATACCCCCACAAAATTCGCCCCTCCAACGAATGACAGCACCGCCGTCATTCGAAATTTGCGTGTGGCCGACCACCCGAATAAAACAAGAATCGTCATCGACTCCGCCCGAAAAATAACCGCCGACATCGATTTCGACAGCAACGAAAAACTCATCATCATCAACACAGACGCACAATCACTCGGGTTTGACCCAATCGCTGCCGGTAAAAAATCAAAGAACATCGATGACATCAGCATCGTAGAAACCAAATCAGGCCACGAAATCATCATCCTGATGAAAAAAGGCGCCTCAATCTCCGCCCCAACCTTCATCAAACCCAACAACGACGCATCCTCACACCGCATGTATTTCGACGTGATGTACTAGGCTTAAAGCCCAATCTCTAGGATCAAAACCTATAGTCACTAAAATTATGGTTTGGACAGCCATCGAAAATTATCGGCTTTTTGAAAAATACGACGCAGTGTACATGCGGTACATGAGGAGTATTTTTTAAAAAACGGTAATTTGCAGACCTGTCCAAATCGTAAGTTTAATGACTATAACCCCTAATCATCATCGAAAATATCGAGCAAAGTCCCACTCATCTCCTGCATCGTATGAAGCATCTCCGCATTCGCGGCATAGGTAAACTTTGCGCCCTTCGCGCTCACAATCTCTCCGGTCAAACTAACATCCGGCTTAACATCCCGCGCAGCAATATTCGCCGCGCTAGCATTCAGCTTCGCCGCCGCCGCATTCATACCGGAAAGTGGAATATTGACCCCGCCTATCATATAATTATTATATCACGATAGAGGTTAAGGAGAAATTACCATGATCACAGGACTATACGCCGCCATTTTCGCCCTCCTACAGGCCGCAATGATCCCATGGATTGCCAAATCCCGCATGAAGGAGAAAACATCGCTAGGCACAGGAAGCAACGCCCTAAACGCTAAAATCCGTACCTACGGTAATTTCATCGAAATCATTCCCCTCGCGCTTATCCTCATGCTCCTCGCCGAACTCTCCGGCGCGCCTTTTTGGAGCATCCACGGATTAGGGCTAATAATGATCACCTCACGCCTCCTCCACGCCAAAGGGATTTTAACGCCTCCCAGCTACGGAATATACCGAATGGTCGGCATGATATTTTCCATCACCGTTTTTATACTTGGCGCGATCCTGAATCTGTATCTTTACCTAACGCTATAGATTTTCGATTTTCGATTTTCACGATAAATAATAAATAAATTCGCAACGATAATAATCGACGCGCCCAAAACAACATTCCATGTCGGGATTTTTTGCCAGAAAATATAATCAAACACCACCGCCCAAATCAACATCGTATACATGATCGGCGCGATGCTCGCCGCCTCGGCAAGGCGATAGCTCTGCGTCTTGGCAAGCAACGCAAGCGTCCCGCTCGCCCCCAATAAGGCAATGATACCAACAATCAAAAGCGCATCACTTCTTCCTGTAAAATCAATATCATTAGCCGAAAATGGCCAATATAAACCACACACCACAGTACCAAAAATCAAAAAATACATGGTTGTAGTATAGCTGCTCTCGGTCTTCCCCATCCACCGCAACGTCACATCAACCGAGCCAGAGAAAAACCCCCACCCCAAGCCCGCAGCAAGCCCCAACACAGGAAAGCTATGCTCCGCATCTAAAATAGCCGGCAACGCAATAATCGCGACCCCCACAAACCCCATCAAGATTGCACCAACACGGCACAGGCCAACCCTCTCCCTCAAAAATACAATGGAAAGGATGAGCGTGAAAAGAGGCGAGGTAAACAACAGCACCGTCGTCTCCGCCAAACTCATCACCGAAACCGTATACATGCCCAAAACAATCCCAACCGTCCCGATGGCCGAACGAAACAAATGCACAACCGGACGGTTGGTTTTCCAAAAATCAAAGTTCCGGATAACAACAAACCAACCAAGCAACAAAATCACAGACGCTAAATTCCGCCAAAACGTAACCTCAATCGCCCCGAAATACTCCCCAAGCCACTTCGCCGACAGGCTCATCCCCGCCAACATAAAGGCATTGATGACGGCAAAACCGATTCCAAGCATAGGCTTACTAAT
>JBOEFZ010000018.1:0-12862 GCA_050633165.1 Alphaproteobacteria bacterium
AGCGTGCTCTTCCCATGATCAACATGCCCCACGATAACAACGCGGAATTGGTTCATATTTTTTGTGTTTTCTTCAGTCATGTTAACTATCTATTCTGCACTTCCTAGGGTTTTTGCGAGCTCTTGATGGATATCTGCAACCCAATCGGCTGCTGTTATGTTCGTTGCTACGGCTCTTTTTGATACAACTTCTACCTCTGTTTTCTTAGAAGTGAGCGTTTTCAAGAAGAGGGCAACTCTTTCCCCCCAACTAAAAGCGGTAACACCGTAGGACGCCGCGATAACCCCCTGCTTTTGATCCTGCTCGACAATCTTTCCATTCGTTGCAGCGATTGCTGCTATCGATGCATCCCAAGTATTGTCGTAAGATGCGGAATAGACCATTTTTATTCCCTCGCCTTGCGCATTTTTCGCATGGTTAGCAGATGCGCACGCTTGTAGATTTAGGGCAACCAAGACAATTAAAGCTATTCTCAATGTTTTCATTTTTAAATCTCCTGAATTTTATTCCTACATATACCCGCGGGCGCGAAGCTTCTCGAAACTATCTTCCGTCTCGGTATCCATTGTTCTTCCAGAACGCTCGGAGGTGCTGGTCGTTTCCAACTCTTCGATAATCGCCTCGATGCTGTCCGCCTTACTTGGCACGGGGAAGGTTAGGTTCTTCTCGCCCAAGGAGCGGTAGCGAACCTTTTCGCCCTCTTCATTATCATGCGCGAGGTAGAGTTCGCAAAACGGAATGCCCTCACGCTGGTGATAGCGCCAGATATCCTTTTCCGTCCAATGCAAAATCGGGTGAACACGCAAATGCGCATTACCGGTTTCATCAAAGGGGAATTCGGTCTTGAACTGATCCCAAAATTCCGGCGGCTGGTCTTTGAAATCCCATGATCCATCAAAGCTACGCGGGCTAAACACACGCTCCTTCGCGCGCAAGCCTTGCTCATCACGGCGGATGCCGCCAAAAATCCCTTTGAATTTATGCTCTTCCATCAACCCCTTTAGCCCTTCGGTCTTGCGCATCGCTGCACGTGTATTGGGCGGAAGGGTTTGATCCATCTCCTCTTCGGGTGGACATTGCCAGTTAATGCAATCCAGATCCCATTCCTTAATCAAACGATCACGGAACGCATAAACCTCATCCATCTCTTGATTTGTATCAAGCAGCGCCACAGGAAACGGCACACGACCAAAGAACGCCTTACGCACCATCCAAAGCAGCGCCGTAGAATCCTTACCAATCGACCACATCATGCCGAGCGGGTCGAGCTTGTTATAAGCCTCACGAATAATGTAAATACTTTTTGCTTCGAGTTCGTCTAAGTATGAGTACATAAATCTCTCTAAATTTGTCATCCCGAGCATCATCGAGGGATCTTTTATAACATCAGATCCCTCCACTCCAGCGCTACCGCGCTTCCGGTCGGGATGACAGAGTATTATAGGAGAGAGATTAGCAATTCAAGAGAGAATTTTTGCTGCGATATTGCTCCACCTCTGCTTTTGTGGAAGTCTAGCGAATATGCAGCCCCAGCCCCCCATAAAACAATCCCTCTATACCCGCATCACACGCGGCAATGTGGCGTTGCATTTGGCGGCGATTTGGTTTTTGTATTTGATCCTCTCGACCGTCTATGTCTTCCCCAAAGGATTACCCCAACCCGCCGATGTGATTTTAATGGCAGGCGTGGCGAGCGGCTTACTCGCCTCATTCCTACGCTATGACGGGCGGATACCGCTGATTTATATTGTCGGGATCATGTTTGCCCTGCTCACCGTCGGGATTAATCTGGTGAATAATATCTACTACCCGCATAAACGATTACTGCTTAGCGCAACCTATTACCCCTATAACTTTCTGGTCTTCGCCTTCGTGGTGTTTTTATTCAGCCGCGATGCGGAACTGATTAAGAAGATTAGCTATTACGCCGTAGCGGCGGCGGTAATGCTACAAACCTTTTGGGTCGTAGCCTTCCCCGATATGGGCGCGGCGCGTTTGACGGGCGGGTTTTCCAACCCGAACCAGCTTGCCTATTGGGCGATATTGTCCATGGCGATGATCTATTTTTTGAAACGGGATGACCGCTTTACGCTGCTTGATCTCGCGCTGTTTGGGATGATTGGGTATATTCAATCCCTCTCCCTCTCCAAGGCAGGGATTATTGCCTATGCGGTGATGGCAATTGTCTTTATTGCCTCGCGCCAGACGCCGAAACAGGCGAAATTGTTGATTGCTTTCGTAGGAACGGTGGCGGCGGTGTTTGTAGCGTTTCAGGGCTCGCATGTTTTAACCGGATCAATGAATATCAATGCGGCCGAGCGGGTGATGGAGCGGATGGCAACCATCGGGCAGGAAAATGACGATAGTTTAGAGGGGCGGGGCTATAACCGCCTTTGGGAAAATCCGCATTATTTGCTATTCGGTGCGGGCGAAGGGTCATATGACCGTTTCCGCACACGGCATAGCCCCAATGAACTACATTCCGGCCTCGCCACAATTTTATTTTCCTATAGCATCTTCGGCTTTGCCCTGTTTTCCGGCTTTATAGTGCTGATTTTATATAAGCAGCCGTGGATCTGCTGGGCGGTGATGTTCTCGGTATTGCTGTTCAGCGCCTCTTCACAAACCATCCGCTTTACCCATACTTGGGTCGTCTTCGGCATGGCTTATGCAAGCTTCATCTACAGTCCGACAAGGCAGCGTAATCATAAGGGAGATTAAGCCGCCTCTGCCTTGCTATTCGCGTTCCCTTCAACAACAGCCTTGCCAACGGGAACATAATGAAAGCCGCGCTCGCGCATGGTTTCGGGGTCGTAGATGTTGCGCAAATCAATGAGGGTCTTGCTCTTCATAATCTCGGAAAGGCGAGAGATAGACAGCGCGCGAAACTCGTTCCATTCGGTGATAATAACCAATGCATCGGCATCTTGCGCCGCTTCATACGGGTCTTCACACCATTGCACATCCTCAAGAACCTCCGCCGCTTCCTCCATCGCCGCAGGGTCAGACGCCGCAATACTCGCGCCATGATCTTGCAAATAAGGAATGATTTGTAGCGCAGGTGCCTCACGCATATCATCGGTCTGCGGCTTAAACGCCACGCCAAGAATGGCAATACGCTTACCCTCGACCGACCCGCCGCACGCCTCAATCACGCGCTCCGCCATAGAGCGCTGGCGTTCGGTATTCACCCACACAACCGTTTCAACAATATTTTGCGGCGCGCCGTGCTTTTGCCCGATTTGCGTTAGCGCCAATGTGTCCTTTGGAAAGCATGAGCCACCATAGCCCGGTCCGGCATGAAGGAATTTCTTGCCGATGCGCCCGTCAAGACCAATGCCCTTCGCAACTTGCTGCACATCCGCCCCTGTTTTCTCGCACAGATTAGCAATCTCGTTAATAAAGGTAATCTTCGTCGCCAAAAACGCATTGCCGGCATATTTAATCAGCTCAGATGTCTCCGGCGATACAACAACCATCGGTGTCTCGTTAATATAAAGCGGCCGATAAAGGTCGCGCATAATTTCCGCCGCACGCTCGCTATTCACACCAATCACAACACGATCAGGGCGCAAAAAGTCATTAATCGCCGCTCCCTCACGCAAAAACTCAGGATTCGAACAAACATCAAATTCGACATCATTCTTGCCAAGACGATCCAGCTCGGCACGGATAATGGCGCTGACTTCTTTTGCTGTACCAACCGGAACGGTAGATTTTGTCACGATGAGGAGGTAATCCTCCATCAATGCCGCAATTTCTTTCGCCGCCGCATGAACATATTTCATATCGGCATGGCCATCGTCCTCACGCGCGGGCGTACCAACGGCGATAAATACGGCCTCTGCATCCTTCATCGCTTCGCGAAGTGATGTTGTAAAGGAAAGACGCTCGGCCTTAACCTGCTTTTCAACCAAATCTTCCAGACCAGGCTCATAAATGGGAATAACACCATTCTTCAAACCGTTAATCTTGGCCTCGTCCTTATCAACGCACGTAACCTCAATCCCGAACTCGGCAAAGCACGTCCCTGAAACCAAGCCAACATACCCCGTCCCGATCATCCCAATTTTCATGTACGCATTCCTTTTGTCATTATGAATCGATTAATAAAACCGTAAACAGTTTCATTTATGCTATAAAGCGTTGATTTGAGCAATTAATTTTGTTTCACTGCAAAGATACATTTTTTCAACAGGTTAGGAATTACACATGGCAAAAAAAGCAGCAGATAAACCAAAAGAGCCGGCAGCAAATATGCCGCTTTTCTATGCCGGCCCCGCCCCCCTTGATGCAAAGATACATGCGGATAAGGCGCTCAAGAAAAATTTCGGCTTTGGCTTTACAAAGGGCGTAAACGCCGTTCCGGTCAATATTATCGAACTTCCGCAAGTATGCCATTACTACCCCATCGCATTCTCCCCCGATGGTAATGCAACACCGGTGGCAATTTTGGGGCTGCGGGATAATGAGAATTTGTTTTTGAAGGATGATAATACATGGCTTGAAAATGCTTATATTCCGGCCTATGTCCGTCGCTACCCCTTCATTTTCTCCGAAATGCCCGATGGCGATCAATTGACGCTTTGCGTGGATATGAATGATGACGTGATCGAGGATAAAGGCGAGCAAAAATTCTTCGATGCGGATGGACAGCCGAGCGAGCTTTCGAAGAATGCATTGGAGTTCTGCAAATCCTACCACGCCGCCGCACAGCAATCGATCGAGTTTAGTCAAGCCATCGCAAAGAGCGGCATCTTGGTCGAGCGCGAAGCGCAGATTAATGTCGCAGGGAATAAGCGCATTAATTTCTCTGGCTTCCACATCATTGACGAACAAAAATTCGCCGAACTGGATGATGCGGTTATTTTGGAGTGGCGGGCAAAAGGATGGTTGCCGTTCGTATATGCGCATCTATTCTCCGGCGCGCAGTGGCAAAGACTTTCCACACTACTCTCCGCAAAAGATTCGTAAGGGAATTCAGGTTTATCTTTGAATTTTCTTGAACCTTTCGTATCTGCGTGCTATCCAAATTCTATTACAGAAAATGTTATATAGTTGTTTCAGTTAACAATCGAACAGCCTTCGAAAATGAAGTTGTTCGAGAACCGCACCGCAGCGTACATTTTGTGCGTGAGGAGCGGAAGCACAAAACGACTTTATTTGCAGAACTGTACGATTGTTAAATGGAATGACTATAGGGGATAAACGCATGGCAAAAGTCGGAGCGCATCGCGCGGCAGAACTTACAGGTAAGTCGAAATCAACCATTCAACGCGCAATGAGCAGCGGCAAGGTGTCTTATGAGCTGGACAATAACGGACGGCGCGTCATTGATGTGTCCGAGCTAGAGCGCGTATTCGGTGTCGACTCCGCCACCCCGACAAGCAGCAGCGGCAGCATGACAAGCGCCTCCGCAGTTGAGCAGGAACTTGAAAAAGCACAAAACTTGCTCGAGACAGAGCGTCTTAAAATGCGCATCCAGATGTTGGAAGATCAATTACAAGTCGCAGAAACACAGATTGATGACCTCAAAGCGCAACGCGACCAGTGGCAGCGCCAAGCCTCCCAAGTCCTCATCACCAGCCAATTCTCCCAAAAGCAGGCCGAAGACCTCGCCGAGCAGCTCAAAGCCCGCGAAGAACGCGCCAAAGCCCGCCGCGAGCAAATCGAGAAGCAGCGTTTGGCACAAAAGATGAAGCAGCTCGAAGCGCAAAACGAAAACGCCGAAAGCGAAGATGAAGATGCATTCAGCTTCGGCGGCCTTTGGAAAAAGGTTAAAGGGCAGAATTAAGCCAGCTTAACCCCAGCTTATAACCATCGTCATTACACGGCTTGTACCCAAAGGGCAGCAGCGCCGTGTAATCCACCTTCCCATTAAACATAGATTGCACGCATAAAGCGTGCAATGACGGCTTGAAGGATGCTAAACTTAAATGATGAGATTTCTTTTTGGTTTTTTAACCCTGATACTGGCTTTCCCCGCCAACGCGCAGGAAGAAGCACCACCCGCACTCGAAGCTCCCGCATCGGCGGAAAGCATTTACGACCTTATCCCCGATGAATTTCTGCTGGAAGCAAAAAATTTCGTAAGGCAATGCGAAGGAAACTCCCAACTCGCGCTCTATTATAATTGCGAATGCATGGGCGCCGCTTTTTTGGATGAGCGGATTAAACAAGGGCCGGACGTGAGCGCCTCCTCTATCGAATTGCAATTGGCACGCGGCAAACAATGCAAGGATGCAAGCGGCATCGCCGCCCAACGCTACGAGAGCTGCTTTAACATGCCTGTCGAATTGCCGCGCGATATGACGCCGGAGCAATATTGCGAATGCTACGCCAATGAATTTGCCAAGGTATTCGAGGAATATGGCGGCATGTTCGGCTCGCGCGAAAATGTCAAAATGATGGCCCGCGCCCGCATGGTCTGCGGCCGCCCCGACCTAGCCCGCCGCATGTATCGCGGGCAGTTTTGATCTTGGTATAAAACGTAGTGGACTTACTGTCTTAGTTGTTTAAAACAGTTCCCATGACACAAGAAAGCCAATACCCAGCCTCCACCCAAAAACTCCTCGCCAATCTCGGCGCTCTCACCAACATGATGCGTCGCGTTGCGGTCGAGGCGGGGGAAATCACCCTTAAATATTTCGACATGCCCTGCGGTGAAGAGGCGAAGGCAGACGGTTCGCCCGTAACCCTCGCCGACCGCGAAACGGAAGTCTTTATCATCGAAAAAATAACCGCCATCACCGCCGGCATTCCCATCGTCGGTGAAGAATCCGTCTCTCTTGGCACTGCCGACAATATCAAGGGGCATGATTATTTCTGGCTGCTCGACCCGCTTGACGGAACAAAGGAATTTATCTCCGGCGGCGGTGATTACACGGTTAATATCGCCCTCATCCACAACGGCACGCCCATCCTCGGCGTGGTCTACGCCCCCGTGAAGGGCGAGCTTTACGCCGGTTACACCGAAAAAGACGGCACGCGCAAAGCCATTCGCTGGGTTGAGGAAACCGATACGGAAAAAGAAATCTCCGTCCGTCCATACCCGATCCAGGGCCTCACCGTCGTTGCGAGCAAAAGCCACGGCGACACAAACCGCCTCGACACTTTTCTCGAACAATTCAAAGTCGAAAAACTAGTAAAGCGCGGCAGCTCCCTAAAAATCGCCATCATCGCCGCCGCCAAAGCCGATATGTACCCCCGCTTCGGCCCGACTTGCGAATGGGATACCGCCGCCGGAGACGCGGTTTTGCGTGCTGCTGGCGGCTTTGTCACTGATTGCGACGGGAAGGCCCTTACCTACGGCGGCAGCAACGAAAAATGGCTAAATTCTGAATTTATAGCAAGCAGTTTTGAGTGGTGGGGCGAAGATTAACCTGTTCGTCATTGTGAGCGAAGCAATTCAACTCATACACTTACCGTAAAAACAGGAGGTGGATTGCCGCGTCGCTTACGCTCCTCGTAATGACGATTAAATCACAAGCAAATCACAAGGGGAATGGCAAAGAGCGTTTTGTCTGAGCAAGGAACGATGAGCGTAGCGTGCAAGCGCACTTAAGTGAAGAGTGACGCGGTTCAGGCGAGACGATCGCAGCCATTAAAGCCATTGCAGCTTTGCAATAACCCGCCCGATAATATTAAAATCCTCACGCTTTAAGGTGTGCGTTTGATAGCCCTTCCTCCGCGCAGAGATTTTAATCTCCGCTGGATCGGAATTGGGAATAAACTCGCAATGCCGCAACATAACCCCAAACCCGTCCGAAACGATAAACGTTCCGGCAGGGGATGGTTTGGTATCCGACATATCCACCAAAACCGGCTCGCCCCGCCGAAACTCCGGCTCCATTAGATTTTCCTGAACCGTAAAGATTTTGATTTGATCGGGCGGCGCGTTCGTACGCTGGCTAACAATCCCAGCGGGCAAGATCCAGCTCTCTTGTGGCACCGCGCCATCCGCCCCATCCCGCAAAAGCGGCACCTTCTCCCCCGCCAAAGCCTCCAGCCGATAAGCATTTGCCGGCATCGCCGCCGCATGCTCCCCATCCACGGGTAGGCCGAAAAATTTGCGCATTTGGTTGTATTCCTGCGCTTTAATCTGGCGCGTATTGTTTAAAATCTTACTAATCGCCGGCGGCTCAAGTCCCAAAAAATGCGCCAGATCGGTCTTTGACCGGTCCGGGTTGCAATCAAACTGATGCTTAAGCCATTGAGAATCCATGTATATGAGTATGTCACGCATCGTATTTCACGTTAATTTCTATTTTGGAAAATCACACTTGAATGTTTCCAAAATAGAAATTAATATGCAACTTATAATATAATTTTTCTTTGTAAGGATGTTTGTAAATGCCTGACTATCCATTACCGCAATTTTTAAGCGACGATCTCCACACGCACACAAGGCTTCGTATGCTCCGCGATAAACATGGTCATACGCAAAAGGAAATCGCCCATGTGTTGAATGTTTCATTCCAACAAATCCAGAAATACGAAACTGGAAAAAACCGTCTACCGGTTGAAAAACTTTACGCGCTCAAACATTTCTACGACGTGCCTTTCGAAATGTTTTTTGACAGCGATGAAGTGCCCAAAACCCGTTATGAGAGTGATTTTATTATCGATCATATTTATGCGCGTTTAAAGCACATGAAAAACGGTGCAAGGCGCCAGCATCTCTGCCGCATCATCGACCTTCTTTTGCGAGAAAAAGAAGCGGTGGCATAGCGATAAGAGGTTCTTAACCTTTTTCGGTTACGTTTGTATGTGGAGAGGCATGATGCGTAACGGTTTTAGTAAGACACATATCTATATGATCGGGGCAATATGGCTCACGGGGTTTGTCTTTGCGGCGGCTTTTGCTCTTGCGCCTGATCTCAATTTTTTTACCAAGGGTATGGATAAAATC
This sequence comes from Alphaproteobacteria bacterium, assembly GCA_050633165.1. GTDB lineage: Bacteria > Pseudomonadota > Alphaproteobacteria > Micavibrionales > Micavibrionaceae > TMED27. The sequence goes on from JBOEFZ010000018.1 coordinate 8,912, forward strand.
GCACATATGGCTGCCTTCGGCTTTCTAACCTTATGGCCCGCATTGCTGATCAAACACACACGCACGCTCCTTGTGATTGTATGCCTATTGTTCTTACTGGGGATCGCTGTAGAGCTGGTGCAGCATTACATCCCCCGCCGAAAACCCGATGTTATGGATGGTATTTTTAACACCCTCGGAATTTTGGCTGGGCTAAGCCTAGCAACCCTCATGAATCAGCTTAAGAAAACCTTGCTACCCGCCACGGCTTAAGGCATATCATAGCAATATGAGCATCTATCTTTTCTTCCCGATTTTCGCAGCCATGTTTTACGGCCTCGCCTTCGCTTTCACCGAAAAGGCGCTAAAACTCACGAATGTGAGCACATATCTGGCAATCAGCATAGTGTCCGGCGCGCTTATAATGCTGGCCTTCATAAAGCTAAAAGGCGAGCCGTTAAATTTCGATTTCGTCAAAAATAAATCTACCCTCGCCATCGTCCTCACCTCTGTCATCGCGCCTAGCTTGGGCTGGATCTTCACCACATTTGCCATCAAAACCACCTCCGCCAGCTACGCCGCCTTTGCGGAAATATCATACCCGCTTTTTACGGTGCTCTTCCTCTTCACCTTCTTCGGCCTCCGCGCAATCGACTGGACCACCATAGCCGGCGGCCTCCTCATCATGACCGGATCATTCCTCATGATCTGGGGTAAAACAAAAAGCTAAAAAACCTTTGTAAATTTTGTGGTCAGGGCGTTGCCATACTACAAGCATCGCGCCGCGAAAATGCAGGTTTTCGAGAACCGCATCGCAGCGTACATTTGGTACGTGAGAAGCGGAAGCGTAGAAAAGCCGTATTTGCAGCAAGCAGGGCGTCGTAGCATCGCAACGCCCTAAATCTCATCCCGCACCTGCGCGTAAGCCAACAGAGCAAACAACCCCGTCCCGCCAATTACATTGCCCGCACCCGCTGCGCCGATATATCCCCACGCACTCGCGATCGAAATATCACCACCAAGCATCAGCACAAACGCCTCCGCCGATCCCGCGACAACATGTGTAAAATCACCAATCGCGATCAAATAGGTCATCATGAAAATCACGAAAAACTCGTTATTCTCCGCGCTCGGTAACATCCAAACCAGCGCAGCAATCAAGAACCCCGCCGGAATCCCCTGAATAAAAACCTCCCCCAACGGGCGGTGAACCGCATGATGCGAAACCTCAAACACCGCCGCCAATTGCTCCACACTCGCAAAGCTGAATTTCGTGAGCAACATTGCAACAATAAATGTCCCGATCAAATTCGCGCTAAACACCACCACCCACAAATTTAATGTCCGCTTCAAATTCCGCCATGCCGGATTATCAAAGAGCGGCAGCATCACCGTAATCGTATTCTCGGTAAAGAGCTGCAACCGCCCCATAATCACGATAATAAACCCGAACGTATAGCCGATATTCTCAACCAAAGGCTTCGCCGGATGATCGGGCAAATGCATTTTGAAATACGCCTCGGCCAGCATCGAAAAACAAATGCAAAACCCCGCCGCCAATCCCGACCAAGCCAGCGCAGGCAAGCTCCGCGCTAATTCAGCCGCTCCCTCGCGCGAGATGATTTCATAAACGCTGGATGATGCAAGGCGCAGCTTTTCTTTAATCCGTTGTTGTTGATCATGCATAATATTTTAATCTCTTTTGAAGGTCACAGGATGAGAAGGCTTAAACGATACCGCTTTTTGCACCACAAAACCAATGAAATATATCACAAAGCCCGTCGTAATTCCGATCAACGCCTCATAAACAAACGCATTCTGCCCCATAAACCGCCAGCCTAAACCCGCGCCTAAGCCCCCCGCAATCATAAGCAATACAATCGCCGGATGAACCTTCACCCTAAAACAGCGCAGCACAAGAAGCGGCGTAAACCCAGACCCCATCAAGGTAATCGAGAGCAACACAAGATCAAACACGCTCTTACTCGCATAAATCGCCAAAACACTCGCAAGCGCCGTCAGGCCAAGCGTGCAGCCCTTCAAAAACCCATAAGACTCCGCCCGTGATTTAAAAATATCCCGCGAAAGCGAAGCCGTCCCGCTCAAAATCAACGAATCCGCCGTCGAAATCGTCGCCGCAAAAATCCCCGCAAAGATCACCCCGACCAAAATCTCCGGCAACATATCCTCCGCCAGTTCGGGCAAAGCCAGCTCCGCATCAAACCCATCCACATCCGGCAACAACACCCGCGTACAAAGCGCCACAACATACGCCGTGCAGTAAAACAGCGCATAAGACCCCTCAAACCACAAAATCGCGCGCTTGGTATCCTTAGGATTCTTCAGCGCCATAAACCGCGCCATCGTATGCGGAAAGCCGATAAAGCTAACCCCCAAACTCAACCACCCAAGAATAAACATCACCGGCCCATACGGATTATCAACCGGCAAAACTTGCACCAATTTCGGATCAATCGCCGCGAGGCTATCATAAAGCCCGCCAAATCCCCCCATCGCCATGAGGGATACAATCGCGAGCACCGTCATCGCCCCATACATCACCACAATCTGCGCCGCATCGGTCCAGATCGAGGCCCGTATCCCGCCCGCAAAGCAATATAGAACAACAATCACCGCCCCGACCAAAATCCCCCATGAATACTCCCAATCGAGCAATACATGCATCGCCTTCGCGCCGGCGGTTAATTGCGCTGCCGCATAAATAATCAATGCTGCCAAGCTGATAACGCCAAGCAAGACAAGGAAATAGGGGCGAGATTTCCCCATGCCCGCCGTCAAAAATTCCGAATAAGAAATCGATTTCGTCCGATGGGATAAAGTCCGCAGCCGCCGCGAAATCATCGAAAACGCAAAGAGCGAGCCAAACAGGATGCCAAAAATAAACCAGGCCCCAGATAATCCATGCGCATACCCAAACCCGATAATTCCCGTAAAGCCAAACCCGCTGGCCGTACTCGCCGCGCCCGATAATCCGACAAGGGCAGGGGACACATTCCGCCCCGCCAACAAATAATCATCCGCTGTTTTCTGCTTTTGCCGAATGGACAACAACCCAATCGCCAAAAACCCCGCCAAAAATAAAAAGAAACTCCAGATCATTTGCAAAAGCATAAGGATAATGCCTGCAATTGCAATGCTTTACATGGTGATCAACACACCAGCCGCCTCCAGCCCCGCTTCATCGGTCAGACCGTTGACTCCGTAAATCGTTGCAACGCGCGTGGAATTGTCAAAATCACCATTGCCCGTCACATCAACACGCAGGTCGGAATTCGCGCCCGTATCGGCGATCTGCACAAAGTCGGTAATATCATCGGTAAGGGCATCATACCCGCTCAAAATATCGGAGATATCAAGCATATCCCCCTCCGCAACCGAAAAATCACGCACATGATCCCGCGTAAATCCGGTGATCGCATCAAACAAAAACGTATCCGCGCCATCATCCCCGTAAAGATTATCGCGCCCCTTGCCGCCATTAAGGATATCATCCCCGTTTCCACCATAAAGCGTATCTACCCCATTGCCACCAAGTAACGTGTCATTCCCGTCCCCGCCATTAAGGGTATCCTTACCGTTCCAGCCATCCAGAATATTATCCTGCTCATCGCCGCTAATCATATCGTTACGTTTTGATCCATAAACATTCTCGATATTAACCAGCGTATCTGATGCACCATCACCATCATTCACGGCCTGCCCGATCGATAAATCAACCTCAACCGCATCGCTGGCTTTGTTATAATGCGCCCAATCCGAACCCGCACCGCCATCAAGGATATCAATCCCCTGTCGCCCGTGCATCGCGTCATCACCGCTTCCACCATATACAGTGTCCGCACCTTTATCACCGCTCAGGACATCATCCCCCGCGCCACCAAACAGCAGATCATCATCATTCCCGCCACTAAGATAATCATCCCCGCCATAGCCATAGAGCGTATCCTCACC
>JBOEFZ010000019.1:0-23491 GCA_050633165.1 Alphaproteobacteria bacterium
GGAGATATAAAAGCAACAGGGATAATAGGTATGGAAGTCTGGATACTTTTCAATGAAGAGGTTGAAGCGCCGAGTGCGGAGGCGCTGGAGGTGCGGCGGTTTTTGGATGAGGGGCGTGCCATGGGGATTGATGTTAAGGTTTTTCACCCCGAGCAGTTTGATTTGTTGGTGAGTGAGGAAGATCGTGAATCTGTGCTTATTGATGGGGAGCTGAAGCCTCTGCCGGATTTTGTTTTGCCACGGACTTATGTGATTGATACGGGGTATTTTGCGTTGGCGGTTATTCGTCAGTTGGAGCGGTTGGGCGTACGGATATTTAATAATTCAACGAGCATCGAGATGGTGTCGGACAAGATGCATACGCATCAGGTATTGGCGGAGAGTGGTTTGCCGACGCCGACCACTATGCTCGCGAAATTTCCGATTGATCTGGATTTGGTGGAGCGGACGATCGGGTTTCCGGTTGTGGTTAAGACTTTGCTGGGGGTTAACGGGACGGGTGTATTCTTGATGGATAATCGGGAGGCGTTTCGGGATTTGATGACGTTGATTGAGCAGACCAGCCCGAATATACAGCTGATCTTCCAAAAATTTATTGCCAAGAGCAAGGGGCGGGATTTGCGGCTTTTTGTCGTTGATGGCGAGGTTGTGGCATCGATGGAGCGGCGGGCGACGGATGGCGGGTTTAAGGCTAATTATACGCAAGGGGCGGAGGTTGTTGAGTTTAAGCCCGATGATGTTGCGCGTGATATGGCGATTAAGACGGCGAAGATTTTGAATTTGAAGGTGGCGGGTGTTGATCTGCTTTATGATGATAATGGTTATACGATTTGCGAGGCGAATAGTTTTCCGGGCTTTAAGGGGTTGGAGAGTTGTTGCGATGTGAATATTCCGCGCAAGATTTTCGCGGCGATGCAAAAACGTATGACGCGTAAAGCAGAGGAAGAAGAGCCGGCGATTACGTTTGCGGAGTTTGAGGCGTTGCGGGCGGCGCGGTTGCAAAATTAAGCGTTTTGAAACGCAAAGTCAGACAAGGTTAAACGAAGTTTATTTTTCTTCCCGCGCCGAAGGCGCAATTATCTAAGATTTATCAATCTGAAATATTGTTATTTTTGCCTGCGGCGTTTTGGCTTGGTTCTTAGAACTTTGTTTAACTCTGTTTTACTTTGCGTTTCAAAAGCTACTGAAATGTTCGCGGGGCCGGGTCGATGGTGGAGATGTGGCCGTTTTTGAATTCGAGGATCGCTAGGCCGCGTTCGATGGTGTTGTCGGTGCGGAAGCGGAAGATGCCGTCGATGCCGGCGAAGCCGTTGGGGTTGGCTATGCTGGTTTTATCAAAGGCGGGGGTTCCGGTTGCGGTGATGCCGCGTACGGATAATACGGCGGCGAGGGCGGTTGCGTCATAGGCGAGGGAGGCGAGGCGCGGGGCGCTTTTGCCGTAGGTGGCGATGTATTTTTGTTCGAAATTACGGCGCAGATCAGGCATGGGGGCGGCGAACCATGCGCCGTTTAGGTTGGCTTCGGATGCGAGGCTTTTGTCGTCGAAGAGGCCGGTGCCGAGGCGTTTAACTTCGCGCGGCGGGAGGTCGTAATGGGAGAGCAGGTTGGCGATGTCGGCGGCTTGCTGCCCGCCGGTGGGCATGAGGACGGCGTCGAAGGGTTTGGGCGCGCCGCTTTGACGGGCGGTGTATCGGGTGAATTCGCTTAGGGTTGGCGCGAGGTTTGAGGTGTGCGGGGGGATGAGGGTGCGGGCGGTTGTCCGGATGCCGTATCGTGCGGCGGTTTGGCTATAGGCGTTATTGACGGCGTTGCCGTAGGGGGTGTCGGGGGCGATGACCCCGACGCGTCCGAGGCGTTTGGCGGCGATGTATTTTGTGAGGCGGTCGACTTGGTCAAAGGGGAGGAAGCCCATGATGAAGGTGTTGCCGCCCGCGAGTGTCCAATCGGTGGAGAAGGCGAGCATGTTGATGCGGGCGTTGCTGGCGATAGGTTTTGCGGCGCGGACGGAATCGGCGAAGAGAGGGCCGAGGATTAATTCCGATCCGTTTTGTATTGCTTTTTGTGCGGCGTGGCGTGCGCCGTCCGGTGTGCCGGAGGTGTCATGGGGGATTAGCTCGAACCCCGATGCGTTAATGTCGAAGAGGGCGAGTTGCGCGGCCTTTAGCATGGATTGGCCTAGGGCCTCATGCTTGCCGGAGAGGGGGAGGAGGATGGAGACTTTGACGGGGCGGGTTGGCGGCGTTGGGGCGGTTTGTGTGGTTTGCGTTGTTTGTTGAATGCGTGTGTCGGTGATGGTTTTGGGGGCATTTTCGGCGGGGCGTTTTGCTTGGCTGCGTTTGTTGTAATCCCATGTGTTGCCGTGTGTGTTTCCGTGGCGGACGGGTGCTTTGTTATAGCCGCCACCGGTTTGGCAGGCGCTAAGGAAGAGGGTGGTGATGAGTAAAAATGATAGGCGTGTGAATGATGTCATGACTTCTTCATTATCTCTCGTTATTGTGGATGCGATGCAGATTACGATAAAAGATATCACTTTAAAAGCCGGATTATATTTGGTTGCGACTCCGATCGGGAATTTGGGGGATATGTCGATCCGTGGCTTGGAGGTCTTGGCGGCGGCAGATGTTGTGCTGTGCGAGGATAGCCGTATTTCGGGGAAGTTGATGAGCCATTTTGGTTTGAAGAAGAAATTGTGGGTTTATAATGACCATAGTGATGGGAGCGCGCGGGCGGGTGTGATGGCGCGGATTGCGGATGGGGAGGCGGTCGCGTTGATTAGTGATGCGGGGATGCCGATGATTTCCGATCCGGGGTATAAGTTGGTGTGTGATGCGTATGAGGCGGGTGTTTATGTGACGAGTGCGCCGGGGGCGAATGCGCCGCTTAGTGCGCTGCAATTATCGGGGATGCCGAGTGATGCGTTTAGTTTTATTGGATTTTTGCCGCATAAGGTGAAGGCACGGCGGGAGGTTTTGGCGCGGTGGTGTGAGGTGCAGGGGAGCTTGATTGCGTTTGAGAGTGCGGCGCGATTGGTGAAGGCGCTGGCGGATATTGAGGCGGTGATGGGGGCGCGGCAGGTTGCCGTGGTGCGGGAGATTACGAAGAAATTTGAGGAGGTTCGGCGCGGGAGCGCGGCGGAGCTTGTGGCTTATTATGAAGAGCATGGTGCGCCGAAGGGGGAAATTGTTTTGGCGATTGCGCCGCCGGAGCGTATTGAGTACAGCGAGGATGATTTGCGGGGGATGTTGCGTGAGGCGCTTAAGGATATGCGGGTAAAGGATGCGGCGGCGTTTGTGGCCAAAGAGAGCGGGGCGGCGAAATCTGTGCTCTATGATATGGCGCTGGAGATTTCGAAGGCATGAAGACGGCGTATCAAAAGGGTGTGGATGCGGAAGGCGTGGCGGAGCGGTATTTTAAGAAGGCGAAGTATAAGGTTCTGGCGCGGCGGTATAAGACCAAGTTCGGGGAGGTGGATTTGGTTTTGTTTAAGGATGGTGTTGTTGTGTTTGTGGAGGTGAAGCAGCGGCGGAATTTGGAAGATTCGCTTTATGCGATTACGCCGAAAAATCGTAGGCGGGTGGAGCAGGCGGCGCTTTATTTTATGTCGCAGCATGAAGAGTATGCGGATGCGGGTATGCGGTTTGATGTGTTTGTTGTGGGGTGGGATGGCGATAAAATTGTGAGTCGACATCTGGACAATGCTTGGGAAGCGGGCGCATAGTCGCTCCATTTAAGAATTGTACAGTTCTGCAAATTGTCGGCTTTTCGAAGGCTGTACAATCCTTAACTGAAGCGACTATAATTTTTTTGAAGAAAAAGGATTCGTTATGATTAAATATTTATCTTTGCTGGGTGTGTCTTTATTGGCTTTGAATGGGTGTACGGCCGTGGGGCTTGCGACTGGTTTGGGTGCGAGTGTTGGTGTTGCGGCGGCGCAGGAGGGTGGTTTATCCCGTGCGGCAAGCGACCTTCGTATTCAGGCGCAAATTAATGATTTATGGTTCAAGCATGACACGGCGATGTTTACGAAGCTGGATATGACTATCCGCAATGGGCGGGTTTTGTTGACGGGCGTTGTGCAAGACCCCGAGCATCGGGTTGAAGCGGTGCGATTGGCGTGGCAGCCAGAGGGTGTGAGCCAGGTCATTAATGAAATTCAGGTCGCGGAGAGTGGCGGGATTAAGCAATATGCGCTGGATACCTGGATTAGCGGGCGGCTGCGGGCGGCTTTGACGTTTGATAAGGATGTGCAGTCGATTAATTATACCATCGATACGGTGAACGGGATTGTCTATCTTATGGGCGTTGCGCAGAGCCAGTTGGAGCTTAACCGTGTGACGGAAATTGCGCGGAGTATTGATAATGTGACGCAGGTTGTGAGTTACGTGAAAATTGTCGAGGCGCAAGGTGGTGGAACGGTGTCGTCTGAAAACACCGGATTTCAGCCACGGGATGCGGAGCGGGTTTATGCGCCGAATGATGCTTCGGTTGAGGTCTATGCATTGCCGGAGGCGGATAGTGGTTCGAGGATGATTGAGGCTGCGCCTGTTGATGATGCGATCGAGAGTGAAACGTTATTGTGGAATGATCGTTAATTTTGATAAATGGGCTGCAAATAACGAATTTGTTGCGCTTCCGGTGCTCACGTACGAAATGTACGCTGCGCGCCGGTTCTCAAAACCCGTCATTTTCGCTCCATTTCTCTGCATTAATTTAGAACTTTGTCGTTTAGGCGTGGCTTTTATGGGCGCTTTTAATAAGTTGTGTTCAGTTTGTATGTTTTTCTTTCGCCCTCTTGCCGTTTTTTTGCGAAGGGAATAGGATTTTAGCGAGTATCAATATTGTTGATTCGCGATTTTTATTTTTTAAGGAGATATTCCATGTTTACCCGATCGCTTGTTTTGTTTGCTTCTGTGGCTGTTTTGGCGGCGTGTTCTTCGACGGATGATGAAGGTTCTTTGCTTGATAGCAGTGTTGCGCCGCTTGAGCGGAATGGTAATCCGGATGGGCCACTTTCCGATATTTATGATGACGGGACGAGCATCGCAAGTGTTGATGCCGTGGATAGTAACGTCGCACCGGGGACGCAGCAGGACTTGGTTGTGAATGTTGGTGATCGTGTGTTCTTTGGCACGGATCGTTATGATGTGGATAATGAGGCACGTTTGGTGCTTGAACGTCAGGCGAATTTTCTGGCGCAATATCCGAATTTGAATATCTCGATCGAAGGTCATGCGGATGAGCGCGGGACGCGGGAGTATAACCTTGCGCTGGGCGCGCGTCGTGCGGAAGCGGCGAAGAATTATCTGATCGCGCTTGGCGTTGATCCGCGCCGTGTTGATACGATTAGTTTTGGTAAGGAACGCCCCGAAGCGTTGGGCGCGAATGCGGATGCATGGGCGCAAAACCGCCGTAGCGTGAGCGTGATTAAGTAGGCTAGTGATTTAGTGTACTCGTAATTTAGTGGAACTTTATTTATGAATTTAAGTGTTTTAGCTCCTCGAAAGGCCCGGTTTTTTCCGGGTCTTTTGTTCTTGGTGATTGGTGTTTTGTCCGTTGATGCGTTTGCGCAAAGTGATGCGAATAGGCGGCTTAACCGGTTGGAGAATGAGATCCAGACGTTGAGTCGTGCGGTTTTTCGTGGCGAGCAGCCGCCGGCGGGGAGTATTTCGGGTGGCGGTAGCGCGGCGGCGAATGCGCAGGTTGAGGTGCGGCTTCAGCAATTGGAGCAAGAGCTGCGGGATTTGCGCGGCAAGGTCGAGAAAAATGCGTTCGAGGCGCGGAGCTTGCGCAATGATATGGAGCGGTTTAAGGGCGATCTTGAGCTGCGGATGCAGGATTTGGGGGCTGGTAATAGTGGGGCAACGGTTCAATCCGGTAGCGCGGTGAATAAGAGCGCGATGGGCTATACGACGCGTAATTCTGCGGTGACGGGTGGCGGTGTCGATGATGTTGTTGTGCGTGAGCCATCGCAGGCGGCAAATTCCGGTGAGGGGTTTACGTGGGACTCGAATAACAATAAGGGGAATTTAGGGAGTTATACGCAATCGGTTGACGGGAGCGTTTCCGGCGCGGCGGATCAGGCGGCGACGATGTATGAGGCTGCTTTTTCGCTTTTGAAGAAGAAACAATATGATGAATCGCAAAGTGCGTTTGAGGGGTTTTTGAATGCGTATCCGGATCATGTTTTGGTTGGGAATGCGAAATATTGGTTGGGTGAGACGCATTATGTGCGTGGGAATTTTGAAAATGCCGCGCGGTTGTTTGCGCAAGGATATCAGGAATTCCCTAAGGGCTCGAAGGCGGCGGATAATCTTTTGAAATTGGGGATGGCTTTGGCTGCGCTTGGGAAGAAAGAGGATGCGTGCATTGCGTTGTCGCAGATTTCGGCGGCGGGGTTTGTTGGTGTTGATGAGGTTTTGCGCCGTGCGGGGCAGGAAAAAAGCCGTATAGGTTGCTAAAGATAGTCCGTTAATTTTGATAAATGGGCTGCAAATAACGATTTTCTTCACTTCCGGTGCTCACGTACCAAATGTACGCTGCGCTCCGGTTCTCGAAAGTCGTCATTTTCGCTCTATTTCTCTGCATTAACGAACTATCTTTTCGAGATATTTAAGTAAGCAAAGTGGCTGTGTTGTATGTGCGACAATTTATTTCAGACAATAGAGGCGTTTGATTGGCAGGGCGTGAAACGTGTTGCTGTGGCGGTTTCGGGTGGGCCGGATAGTGTGGCGCTTTGGGGTGTTGTGCGGGTGTGGGCGGAGGTGCGGGGTATTGATGTGCATGCGTTGCATGTGGATCATGGTTTGCGGGATGGATCGGCGGATGAAGCGGCAGTGTTGGCGGCGCGCATTAAGGGTTTACAGGTTTTGCAATGGGATGTGCCTAGTGATGTTCGGGTGCAGGAAGAGGCGCGTAAGGCGCGGTATCGCTTGATGGCGGAATATTGCGCGGCGGAGGGGATTGGGCATTTGCTCTTGGCGCATCATCGGGATGATCAGGCAGAGACGGTGCTTTTTCGCTTGGCGAAGGGGAGTGGTCTGGACGGGCTTGGCGGGATGCGCAGCGTGCAGGATTATGATGCGGATTTGGTTTTGGTGCGACCGTTTTTGGAGGTTGATAAGGCGGATTTGGTTGCCTATTGCGCGGAGCGGGGGGTGCCTTATTTTAACGATCCGTCGAATGAGAATGATGATTTTGCGCGGGTAAGATTGCGGCAGGCGCGGGATGTTTTGGAAGGGGAGGGGTTGAGCGCGAAGCGGTTGGCGATTACGGCGAGGCGTTTCCAACGGGCGCGGGATGCGCTTGATGAAATTGCGGGAGAGGTGTTTGCGGATTGCGCCTTAAATAAAAAATCGAAACGTATCGAATTTGATTTATCTCTTGTGAATTCCCATCCCGAAGAGATTGTTTTGCGGGTTGTTTTGCGGGCGATGGCGATGATTGGTGCACAGAGGGATTATGCGCCTCGGCTTGAGCGGGTGGAGGATTTGGTGGTGGATTTGATGGCGGATGCGGCGTTTCGGAAGCGGACGCTTGGTGGGGTTATTTTTGAGCGGGATGATGCCGCGGGGCTTATTATTTTGCAGCAAGAATAACCCCGTCTTTTCGTCATTCCGGAGGCATTGCGAAGCGATGCTTAGACATCCGGAATCTATAAGGACAGCAGCGGGGCTGCTGACATTTCTGGATCCCCGCTGTTTTAGCTTCGCTATGCTGCGCCGCGGGGATGACGATTAGGGTGTAATTGTTCTTGTTAATGCGCGGAATTGCGCTACATTACCATCATACAAAATTTAAAAGGATCGAAATCGAAATGGGTCGTAATCTGGTTTTCTGGTTGGCAATTGCTGTTGTGTTGTTTTTCTTGCTCAATGTGTTTCAAGGGGTGCAGCAGCAGGGCGTTGGCCCGGGTAATGAGCTGTCTTATTCCGACTTTATGGCGGGGGCGAAGGATGGTTCGATCCGTGAGGTTGTGATTAAGGGGAATGGGGTTAGCGGGACGTTTTCCAATAGCGGCGAGAGTTTTAGCGTGATTGTGCCGCCGAACGAGAATGTTGTTGATCGCGTGGCGGAGACGGGGGTGGAGATTAAGGCGCGGCCTGAAGACCCTGAGAAAATGAGTTTGATGAGCATTCTTGTTTCGTTGTTGCCGGCGATTTTGATTGTCGGGGTCTGGTTGTTCTTTATGCGTCAGATGCAGGGCGGCAAGGGTGGCGGCGCGATGGGCTTTGGAAAATCCCGCGCGAAGATGCTGACCGAGAAAGAGGGCAAGGTTACGTTTGATGATGTTGCTGGGATTGAAGAGGCCAAGCAGGAGCTTGAGGAAGTTGTCGAGTTTTTGAAGGATCCGGGTAAGTTTTCGCGGCTTGGCGGGAAGATTCCTAAAGGGGCGTTGCTTGTTGGCTCGCCCGGTACGGGTAAAACGTTGATTGCGCGCGCGGTTGCGGGCGAGGCGGATGTGCCGTTCTTTACAATCTCGGGATCGGATTTTGTCGAGATGTTTGTTGGTGTGGGTGCGTCGCGGGTTCGGGATATGTTCGAGCAAGGGAAGAAGAATGCGCCGTGTATTATCTTTATTGATGAGATTGATGCCGTTGGGCGGCATCGTGGTGCGGGCTATGGCGGCGGGAATGACGAGCGGGAGCAGACGCTTAACCAGATGCTTGTTGAGATGGACGGGTTTGAGGCGAATGAGGGCGTGATTATTTTGGCGGCGACGAACAGGCCGGATGTGCTTGACCCTGCGCTGCTTCGTCCGGGACGATTTGACCGGCAGATTCAGGTGCCGCTTCCTGATGTTGGTGGGCGGGAGAAAATTCTTGAAGTGCATATGAAGAAAGTGCCGTTGGCGAATAATGTCGATTCGTCGGTTTTGGCGAAGGGGACGCCCGGTTTTTCCGGTGCGGAATTGGCGAATGTTGTTAATGAGGCGGCTTTGCTGGCGGCACGGCGGAATAAGCGTGTTGTGTCCATGGCGGAGTTCGAGGATGCCAAAGATAAGGTCATGATGGGCGCGGAGCGTCGATCCATGGCGATGAATGATGATGAGAAGAAGCTCACCGCGTATCATGAGGCGGGGCACGCGATTGTCGCGCTGCATGAGCCGGAGAGTGATCCGATTCATAAGGCAACGATTGTGCCGCGTGGGCGTGCGCTTGGGATGGTGATGCGCTTACCCGAAGGGGATCGGTATTCGACATCCGTGGCGAAAATGAAGGCGAATATTTCCGTTGGTATGGGCGGGCGCGTGGCGGAGGAAATTATCTTTGGCGCGGATCAGGTGACGAGCGGTGCATCGGGTGATATTCAACAAGTGACGGCGTTGTCGCGCTCTATGGTAACCGAGTGGGGATTGAGTGAAGAGATCGGGATGATTGATTATAGTGATGATCCCAATTCCTATAAGCAAAACCAGATTTCGAGCGAGACGGCGGCGAAGATCGAGAATGAGGTGCGGCGTTTGGTTGATGAGGGGTATCATAAGGCGAAGAAAATTTTGACCGATGAGATTGAGGGGCTGCATACGTTGGCCAAAGCTTTGCTGGAGTATGAGTTGCTTTCGGGGGACGAGATTCAGGCGCTCTTGCGCGGGGAGGCGATTATTCGCGATAGCGGCGAGAGCGATAAGCCGAGCGGCGGGCCGAAGAGTAGTGTGCCGAGTTCGGTTTGACGTGTTTGACCACGATCCGTCTTCGCATTGCATGCTTCGTCGTGACATGTGGACACGAATTCACGCGAATTTTTTCTTTAGCTAGTTTTCGGCTAAGCCTTTTGTGCCTTTTTTAGAGATGTATAATCTCTATTGGCGTATTCCATTCGCGTTGTAGATATTCGGCGAGTAGGCGGCGGTGGCAGAATTCGGGTCTTGGTTCTGAGCACAGGAAGCAGCCGCTGGATACATCTTCTGGTGATAGTCTTTGTGCTGTTTGCCGATCATTTAGTAATTGATTATAGCGTATTTCATAGGTCGCCCAGTTGATCTTCTTATTTTTGAAATCCGTTAAGATATCTTCTGATGGGGCGAGCTCTACTCTGTGTTCATAGCCTGCATTGGCGAGGTTTTTGAGGAAATAGGGGAGGTTCTTCTTTTTGGCAAAGCCTGCGAGCTGTGTGTCGGCCCAAAGGCGCGTATCGATGACTTTTTCAACGCCTGCGTTTTTGAGGCGGTCAAAGAAATGTTCGGCGGTGGTGCCTGCGAATCCTATGGTGAATATTTTTGTGTTTGCACTACTCATCGTAGAAAAATATGCCATTGTGGATTGAATAACAATTGCTGTTTTTGTAGGTATGTGGTTTTGCAAAGGGACGGATGTGATTGTTTGCGATTGGAGATGGTAAGCTAAGCGGTGTGCCAAGGTTGAGTATACCGAATAGTGGCTAATTTTTTATTGACATATTGCATCTCTTGGTGTTTTGTATCTAAATGCTTGAGATTTTTAAAAGAGTTGCTCGTCCTGTTGCTAGAGCTTTGTTGGCAAAGTTGGATATTGAACGATACTATGAGGTTCGTGATAAAAATGTTCGAATTTCAGGAGTTGAGTATCCTATCTTTAAGAATAGAGTGCGTACGGTTTGTGTTGGTTCATTTTCAAAAGATAAGTTTCGCTTAGATCATCATACCGATGCTGACTTTCTTACCGTTGCCATCCTTGAAGTCCATAATGACCGTTCCGGCACGAAAGATGCTGATTTGGTTTATTTGTCTGGAGATGTTCTCGGCGCTATTTTTAAGGCTTACTCAATTGATAAACCAGCCGATATGCGTGATGGTGGCAGTGCTTTAAATGATGTTTTTGACGATGACATTCAAGATGGAGAAGAAATGATTATTGCGCATCAAAATGCTTTTAGTCTGGTTAAAGCGGCAAACGCATATATGCAGCTAAAAGGATCTCAAAGACAAGCAGCTGTTGCTAACACTACAGTTGTGCTCAGTTTTACCGACCCTGAAGTTTAACCTTTGTTTTGTTGATTGTAAAATTTATTGCTTTTCAGTGCGATAACGGCATTATGACGTTATGACACGCAAATATTTTGGAACGGATGGTATACGCGGGCGGGCGAATTTGGAGCCTATGACGGCGGCGACGGCGGGGCGGGTGGCTATGGCTACGGCGCTTGTGCTGCGTGAGGTGCGGGCGGGGAAGCCTACGGATCGGGTTGTGATTGGTAAGGATACGCGGCTTTCTTGTTATATGTTGGAGCAGGCGATTACGGCGGGTTTCTTGTCCATGGGGATGGATGTGATTTTGACGGGGCCTATTCCTACGCCGGGGATTGCGATGTTGACGCGATCTTTGCGGTGTGATGTCGGGGTGATGATTTCGGCGTCGCATAATGCGTTTGAGGATAACGGGATTAAGTTATTTGGGGCGGATGGGTATAAGTTGGATGATTCTTTGGAAGGTCTGATTGAGGCGAAGTTGCAGGGGGATATGAGTGGTGATTTGGCGTTGCCGGCGGATTTGGGGAAGGCGGCGCGGCTTGATGATGTGATCGGGCGGTATTCGGAATTTGTGAAGCGGAGTTTGCCGCGCGGGTTTACGTTTGAGGGCTTGAAAATTGTTGTCGATTGCGCGAATGGTGCGGGGTATAAGGTTGCGCCGCAGGTGCTATGGGAGCTGGAGGCGGAGGTTATCTCCATCGGGGTGAAGCCTAATGGGCGGAATATCAATGACGGGTTCGGCGCGACGGATACGCAGGCGTTGCAGGCGGCGGTGGTGGAGCATGGTGCGGATATCGGGATTGCGCTGGATGGGGATGCGGATCGGTTGATTGTGGTTGATGAGACGGGGGCGAAGATTGACGGGGATCAGATTATGGCGGCGCTGGCCGTTGCGATGAAGGCGCGGGGGGATTTGGCGCAGGATACGTTGGTGGCCACCGTGATGTCGAATTTGGGGATGGAGCGGTATTTGGATAGCTGCGGGATTACGCTTAAGCGTACCGGCGTTGGTGATCGGTATGTTGTGGAGGCTATGCGGGAGGGTGGCTTTACCCTTGGTGGGGAGCAATCGGGGCATATTGTGATGTCGGATAGCTCGACGACGGGTGATGGGTTGCTCGCGGCGTTGCAGGTTTTGAGCATTTTGAAGGAGCGGGGTGTTCGCGCGAGTGAGGCGCTCAACCTTTTTACCCCCGTGCCGCAGATTTTGAAGAATGTCCGGTTTGAGGGGGACATGCCGTTATTGCGCAGTGATGTGCAGGACGCGATTGCGGCGGCGGAAGATGCGCTTTCGGGGAGCGGGCGTTTGCTCGTGCGGGCGAGCGGGACAGAGCCGCTTATTCGGGTGATGGCGGAAGGCGATGATGCGGCGGCTGTTGAGGCGGTGGTTGATGATGTGTGTAATAGCATTGCAAGCACGGCAAAGGCAGGGTAAAACCCTCTTATGAATGAGATGAAGGCATCGTTGCTTCCCAAGGGATTTGAAGATTTGTTGTCGCTGGAGGCGGAGGCAGAGGCGGAGGCTATTGCGGCTATGATGGCGGTGTTTAAGGGCGCGGGTTATACGCGGATTAAGCCGCCATTGATGGAGTTTGAGGAGACGATGCTCGAGGATGGTGTGGGTTCGACTTTATCGGATCAAACATTTCGGGTGATGGATGCGGAATCGGGGAAGATGTTGGCGCTGCGCTCGGATATTACGCCGCAGATTGCGCGGATTGTTGGTTCGCGTTTGGCGGATGCTCCGCGGCCTTTGCGGCTTTCTTATGCGAATGATGTTGTGCGGCGGCGCGGGGATCAGCAACGGACGTTGCGGCAATTTTGTCAGGTGGGCTGTGAGCTGATTGATGATGGTTCGGATGCGAATCTTGAGGAAGTGATTGTTTTGGCGGCTAAGGGGTTGGCGGCGCTCGGGATTTCCGGTGTTTCGTTTGATTTTGCGTTGCCGTGTGTGTTTGATGATGTTTTGGCGGCGGCGGGAGTTGCGCGGGGTGATATTGATCCGTTGCGGGCGCAGGTTTCGGGGGATGCGGAGAAGGCTTTGGCGGCGTTGAAGGGGTTGGATTTACCGGATGCGGCGCGGGCGCATGTTGAGCGGTTGGAGCGAGTTTTGGGGAGTGAGGCACTGCGCGGGATTGATGGGGTGCGTTTTACGGTTGATCCGTTGGAGACGCGGGGGTTTGAGTATCATAAGGGCATTGCCTTTACGATTTTTGCGCAAGGGGTTAATGGTGAGCTTGGGCGTGGCGGATGCTATGATCTGGGTGATAGCATGGCTTCAGGATTTACGTTTTATATGGACACAGTAAGACAAGCAGGGAAGGCTTAAAAAATGGCGAATGTAGCGGTGATTGGTTCTCAGTGGGGGGATGAAGGTAAGGGGAAGATTGTTGATTGGCTTTCATCCCGCGCGGATGTTGTTGTGCGGTTTCAGGGCGGGCATAATGCGGGGCATACGCTGGTGATTGATGGTGTGACGTATAAATTGCATTTGTTGCCAAGCGGGATTGTGCGTAAATCCAAGCTTTCGATTATTGGGAATGGTGTTGTGATTGATCCTTGGGCGTTGATGCAGGAGATTGCAAATGTCGAGGCGCAAGGGGTTGCAGTTAATCCTGATAAGCTCATGATTGCGGAGAATGCGCCGTTGATTTTGCCTGTGCATCCGGCGCTTGATATTGCGATGGAGCGGGCGCGGGGGAATGATGCGATTGGTACGACGGGGCGCGGGATTGGGCCGGCCTATGAGGATAAGATTGCGCGGCGGGCTATTCGGGTATGTGATTTGGAGTATCCGGATTTGCTCAAAGAGAAGATTGAGAAGATGCTTGTGCATCACAATGCTTTACTTAAAGGCTTGGGCGCGGATGAGATGGCGCTTGAGGAGATTTACGAGCCGTTGATGGCGGTTCGGGATGATATCTTGAAATTCAAAGGCGTGGTTTGGAAGGTTTTGGATCAGGCGCGTAAGGATGGCAAGAAGATCTTGTTTGAAGGCGCGCAGGGCATGATGCTGGATGTGGATCACGGGACATATCCGTTTGTGACATCGTCGAATATGGCGGCGGCGCAGGCGGCGACGGGGTCGGGTGTTGGGCCGGACGCGGTGAATTTTGTGCTCGGGATTACGAAGGCCTATACGACGCGTGTGGGTGAAGGGCCGTTTCCGACGGAGCTGGATGATGAAATTGGTCAGCATTTGGGCGAGAAGGGGCATGAGTTCGGGACGACGACGGGGCGCAAGCGGCGTTGTGGTTGGTTTGATGCAGCCGTAGTACGGCAGACGGCGAAGGTTGGCGGGATTACCGGAATCGCGTTGACGAAGATTGATGTTTTGGACGGGATGGAGGAGCTTAAGATTTGTGTCGGGTATAGGTTGGACGGGGAAGAGATTGATTATCTTCCTGCTGCGCAAGCCGCGCAGGCGGCGGTTGAGCCGATTTACGAGACGATGCCCGGATGGAGCGAGAGCACGTATGGCGCGAAAAGCTGGGGTGAGTTACCGGCGAATGCGGTGAAATATGTGCGGCATTTGGAGGAGTTGATTGGCGTGCCTGTGACGTTGCTTTCAACCTCGCCGGAGCGGGATGATACGATTTTGATGCAAGATCCTTTTCAGGTGTAAGCTTTTTACCTTTTTCGATTCACCGTGTTTCGCTATAGTGTTGTTCTATGGCTGATGAACCCTCCACAAATGTTTCCGAGAAAACTGCTCTTGCTTCTGAGGCAGCGAAGCCGCAGCGTATTAAGGGGGAGCAGAAAAGCTCAAAGCAGGCTGTTGTTCGCTATGATGATGATCTTGGTATTTTGTTTGATAAGCCGTTGCCGGATTATGATATTGGACGGAACAAAGCGTATGCGGCGGTGTCGAATGGCAGTGTGAAGGGTGGTTTATATGCTGTTGTTTGTGAGCGATTTTTTGTACCGCGTAGGCAGGCAGCGTCGAAATATATTACCATTACAAATCCGGCGTTGCCGCAATTGATAGATTATGGACGGGTTTATTGGGAGCCAGCGGGGCAGGAGCGGTTTGTTTTTATTTACCGTGATGTTTTGGGCAAGCCATTGGCGCCGCGCGGGCATAAGAATGCGATTGGCATGCGGCAAGAAACGGTGATGGATGCGGTCGTCACGCCGATGATCAGTGTTTTGAAAAACTTTCGGGATAAAGATTTTTTTCATGGCGGGATTAATCCGTTTAATCTTTTTGATGGTGGTGTTCCGGTTAAGGAATTGAAAGGCGTGTTTTTGGGGGATGGTTTGTCTGTTCCCGCGTCTTATGCACAGCCGATTTTGTATGAGACAATTGAGCGCGCGATGACGGACCCGATTGGGCGGGGTAAGGGGAGCTTTGCGGATGATTTATATTCCTTTGGTGTGACGATAGCGGTGTTGATGCGCACGCAAGACCCGTTTGAGGGGAAGGATGCTGATTTTATTATTCGGGAGAAAATGCGCCTTGGGAGCTATGCCGCGATTACGGGGAAGGAGCGGTTTAAGGGGCGCGTTTTGGAGTTGCTCCGTGGGCTTTTGCATGATGATCCGGAGCAAAGATGGACGATTGACGAGGTTTTAGTTTGGCAGGATGGTCGGCGGATTACGCCCAAGCAAGCCGTGAAGAAGAAAATTGCAGCGCGGCCATTTGTGTTTTCAGGTGAAAAATTTGTGCAGGCGCCGTTGCTTGCGACGTCGCTGGATATTATCCCGTCTGAAACGATGAAGGTTGTTGAGGATGGATCGCTTTTGCAATGGTTGGAGCGTTCGTTAGAGGATGATGAGGCGGTTGAGCTTGTCGAGGAGGCCGTTAAGGTAACGAAGGATGCAAGTCGTGGCTCTGCGGATGCGGATTTGATGGTGGCAAATTTGTGTTCCGCGCTGGATACGAATGCGCCGATCCGGTTTAAGGGGTTGCGTTTGATGGGGAGCGGGATCGGGACGGCGCTTCATGAAGTGATTGTTTTGAAGCAGGATTTTAAGGGGTTTGTGAATCTCTTTACCCAAGGGGTTGCGATGAATTGGGTGACGGCGACGGCCTTGCCGAACTTGGATAAGGCGGGGTTGATTACGAAGTATAACTCGTGCCGCAATTATTTGAAGAATAAAAAAACGGGGTTTGGGATTGAGCGGTGTCTTTATCTGTTGTCCGATGAGGCGCCGTGTTTAAGTCCGAAGTTTATTAATCATTTGGTGTTTAAGCCGGAAGATATTTTGCGCGCCTATAACGATTTGTGTCGTAAGGATGACGCGCCGCATGGGTTTGTTGATCGGCATGTGGCGGCGTTTTTGGGGGTGTATGACCACAAATGTATTGAAGGGTTTATTCTGGATATCGGAAGCTCGATCGGGCATCGCAAAATTTTGGGTGAGTTGAAGTGTTTGGCGGCGATACAAAAACGTTATGGGATTAAGGCTGTGCCGCATTTGGCGCAAGAGATGAATGAGCGGCTTCAGGTTGTGTTAAAGCGTTATCGTGATCATAAGGTTCGGGAAAAAATCGAGAATGGTTTGAAAAAATATGCGGATGTTGGTGATTTGCCGCGCATGTTGTCATTGGTTGATAATCCGGAGGTGATTGCAAAGGATTCACGGGCGTTTAAGGCAGCGTTGGGCGAGTATGCTGCGCTTTCGAAGGAAAAGGATGTTTTGGAGGATCAGATTGAGAATAATCGTCAATTTGGTTATGCGCGCGGTGCGGATAAGGCGGCGTTTGTGTGTGGTGTGATTGCGGCGTTTGCGATTGTGATGACGGTGTTTATGTTCTTTACGCAAAATGGCGGTTTGAAAGGTGGGTTTTGATGAGTGGGTACCCTAATCCTATTTTTGCAAACTGGCGGGTGTGGGCGGTCGTTGGTTTGCTGTTTGCGATTTTTTTGTTGTCGACGACGTTTGTTTTGGCGATTGGTATGTTGCCGACAATTGTTGCGGTGTTTGTTGATACGACGCCGCGTAAATCAAAGGTTTTGGCGGTCGGGGCGATGAATTTGGCGGGGTGTTTTCCGTTTTTGCTCGAGCTTTGGACCGGGGGGAATGATTTTGAGCGGGCGTTCCGGCTTGTGACTGATCCGAAGGCGATTATTGTTATGTATGCGGCGGCGGCGGCGGGGTATGTGATTAGTTGGGCGTTGACCGGCGCGGTTGCGGCGTTTTTGGTGCAAAAGGCGAAGATGCGCCTTAGCGCGATTGAAAAGCGGCAGAAGGAATTGGTGGAGCGTTGGGGCAAGGATGTTAGCGGCGAGGTGGCGCTTGATGAGGATGGGTTTAGAATCGAAGTGAAAGATTGAGTATTAACTTCGATAAATGGGCTGCAAAGAATGATTTCCTGCGCTTCCGGTGCTCACGTACTATATGTACGTTGCGCGCCGGTTCTCGGAAATCATCCTTTTCGCCGCATTTCTCTTTGTTAATCCTCAATCTTGTGTATTAACTTTTAATTTACATAATTTATGATATTCTTGAAGATGGTTAGGGTGTGTTACAAAAATATTTGAACGCATCTTTTGGGACATAAGATATTAAAGGCGTGCTTTATGGGCCGCTTTTTTTATGCCTTAAAACAAGATGGCATTTGATAAAAATTAATAATAATTGTCATTAGTCTTGTTTTTAAGGGGATTGCGTAAGTGGGTTAGGATGGTTTTATCTGCGTATTCTTCGTGGAGGCGCTCTGAAGACGGGGTGACGGCGATTGAGTTTTCGTTGGTCGCGTTGCCGTTCTTTATGTTGCTGTTTGGTATTCTTGAAATTGCGATTTTGTTTATGTCTGCGTCCCTTTTGGAAGGGGCGGCGGGGAGTTCTTCGCGTCTTATCCGCACTGGACAGTTGCAGCAAGGCGGGGGCGATCAAGCCGCGCTTTTCCGTGAGGCGGTGTGTGAATATGCGGTGGCGTTGATTCCGTGTGATGATGTTGTGATCGAGGTGCAGGAGATGGATAGCTTTGCCGATTTTGCAGCGATGGCGCCGGAATATGACGAGGATGGTGTGTTGGTGTCCAGCGGCTTTGACGCGGGTGGATCGGATAGTCGGGTGATGGTGCGGGTCGGGTATCAATATGAAATGATGACGCCGTTTATCGGGCCGTTGATTGCGGGTAGCGATAATGCGTTGCAGTTTCTCTCGACCATTATTTTGCAAAACGAACCTTATGATTTTAGCGGGGTTTAGGATGTTTGTGCGAATTTTTAAACAGTGGCGGGATGATGAGCGGGGATTAGCGGCGATGGAGGCGGCGATGATTTTCCCGATACTTGCCATCATGTTAGTGGGGAGCTTTGATTTGGGGTACGGGATTTTGGCCTCGCAAAAGACGGTGCGTGCCTCGCAAATTGTGGCGGATTTGGTGAGCCGTGATTCACAGATTGATAGCAGCGGATTGGATGAGGCGGTTTGGGCGGGGGAGCTGGCGCTCGAGCCGTTTGATGCGGATAGCTTTGGTGTGGATATTGTGAGCATTAGTTTTGATGCGGATGAGGAAGCGCAGATTGAGTGGCGGGAAACGCGGAATATGGCGCCGAATGCGGATGTGTTGGTTTCGGTTTTGCCGTTGGCGAGTGCGAATGGCGGGGTGATGGTGATTACGGTTCAGTATGATTATGAGCCGATTTTTGCGGGGTTTAGCCTTGGGGGGATGTCGATTGGGCAAATTCCGATGCGGGAGATTGCCTTTACGCGCGGGCGGAAAAGCGCGGTGGTGGATAGGATTTAGGTTATGAGAAGTGTGAAGCAATATCTTGGGAATACGAGTGCGGCGATTGCGATTGTGGCGGCGCTTGCGATGCCACTTGTGATCGGGGTGAGTGGCGCGGCGGTGGATTACGCGCATGTGTATTTGGTGCAGCAGCGATTGGCCCAAGCGATTGATGCGGCGGCGTTGGCGGCGACCGCATCTTCGTCCGAGGCGGATGTGATCAAGCAGAAGGTGAAAGATTTCTTTGCGGCGAATTATTCGGAAGAAAAAATTGGCACGACGTTTGATCCGGTGGTGGAGGTGATTGGCGGGGAGGTTAGTGTTTCGGCGACGGCGCGGTATGATACGTTCTTCCTTGATATTTTTAATGTCGATACGATTGATGTTTATGCACAAACGGTTGTTGTGCGGGAGATTAAGGGGTTGGAGGTTGTGTTGGTTCTGGATAATACCGGATCGATGGGGACGAATAATAATATCGGGAAATTGCGCACGGCGTCTTGTGAGTTTGTCGAGATTTTGTATGGGACGTATGATTCCGAAGATGTGCAGGATTGTTTGGATCGGTATGGTGATTTTGTTGTGCCGAAGAATGAACATGTGAAGGTTGGGCTTGTTCCCTATAGCACGTCGGTGAATGTTGGGCCTTATGGCTTGGGGTATGATGATGATGGGGCGGTGTATGATACGGCGTTTATGAGCAATCCGATTGGCGCGAGTTTTAGTAATGACGGGGATACTGATCTTTGTATTATTGAAGGCGATGATGGGAGTGATGTGAGTGATCATACTGGCCCGTGGTCGATGTATCGGTGGTGCCGGGATGCGGGGGATGATTCCGCGCGGTGTAATTATTACACCAATTATATTTGTGATGGGAATGAATATAATTCTTCGGGCTCTAGCTGCCTGGATTGGGATTATTCTTATGGGGCGAAAACGGTTTATCGTGCGCCGTATTACCGGTGTCCGAAGGCGTCTGTTTTGCCGCTGACGAATGATATGAGTTCGCTTAAAGACCGGATTAACGAGATGGAGGCGAGTGGGTGGACATTCGGGAATATTGGTATGGTTTGGGGGTGGCGTGTGTTGTCACCTGGTGCGCCTTTTACGGAAGGGGTTGAGTTTAATAACGCGGCGTGGCGTAAGGTTATTGTGATGATGACGGATGGGGATAATGTGCGGTCTTCGCCCTATGGTGCGTATGGGGTGAATGCGGATCATGATGTGAATAGCTCTGGTGATCTGGATGACCGGTTAGAGGATGTGTGCGAGAATATGGATGCGCAGGATAATGTGACGGTTTATACGATTACGTTTGAGGCAAGCAGCGGCGGGATTGATGATGCGACGGAGACGCTTTATAAAAATTGCGCGGGGAATGGCGGGTATCATAGCCATGTGACGAGTTCGGATGAGTTGGTTGATGTGTTTCGTGGGATAGCGCAGGAGTTGAGTAATCTTCATATTAAGAAATAATCCTGCTCGGCGTCATTGCACGCTTTATGCGTGCAATCTTCTTGCCGATAGGTGGATTGCACGGACGAGCCGTGCAATGACGGTTTAAAAATAAAAGTTACAAGTAAAAATTTATTATTTATTTAAAATTTTAAGTAAATCTTTTCTAATTATTTGATTTTTATAATAAAAAATATTCAAATTAACTATTTATTAAGTAAAATGGTGATATTGTTAAAGAATAGCGGTTGGGGTTATAAGATGAAAAAATACATCGGGGCTGACCGGAATATTAAAACATAAAAGGAGATGAATATATGTTGAAATTATTAGCGATTAGAGAAGCTTACTTGCGTAACGAAGATGGTGCAACGGCGATTGAATATGGTCTTATTGCGGCCGGTATTGCGATTGCGATTGTTGCGGTTGTGTTTACGCTTGGTGATGAAGTTGCCGGAACATTCACTGATGTCGAGACGGCGTTGTCTGGTGCCGGTGAGTAATACTACTCCTTTTATATCCTAAAAAAAAGTAGTTGGGAGGCCCATCCTTTAATCAGGGTGGGCTTTCTTTTTCAAGGTGTGTTCTTGGGGCGTTAATCAATGATTTCTCTTATTTTCTTTTTGGCGTGTGCGTTGGCGGTGCTTGGTATTGGCGGGTTGGCGGCGTTGTCGGATTTTCGCGGGATGAAGATTCCGAATGTTTATAGTGTGTTGATTGGCGGGGCGTTTGTTTTGTGTTTTGGCGGGCTGTCTGTGTTTGGCGGGGGGACGGTTTTTGCGCCGCTTTTGTCGCATGTGATCGGGTTTGCGGTTGTTTTTGTTCTGACACTTATCATGTTTTTTACGCGGGTTTGGGGCGCGGGGGATCAAAAATTGATGAGCGCCTTTGCCCTTTGGATGGGGATTGGCGGGATGTTGCCGTTTTTGGTTTATACGGCGTTGATTGGCGGCGTACTTGGGCTGGTTGCGCTTTTCTTGCAGCGATTTAAGCCTGTGGCGGCGCCGGCGGAGGGGGCTTGGGTTGCGTTGGTGCAGGGCGGGGAAGGGAAAGTGCCTTATGGGATTGCGATTTTTGGTGGTGCGGTTTTGGCGTTTTTGAAGCTTGGTTATTTTAGCAGCGATGCGTTTCGTATTTTATTATCTTAAGAGGTGAAAAGCTATGAATAAGAATGTTTTGATTGTGTTTGGTGGTGCGTTTTTTGTGGCGATTTTGGTTGCGGTGATGGTGCAAATGATGATGGGCAAGCAGCCCGAGCCGGTGAAGCAAGTGCAAGAGGCGCGGGTCGAGATTTTGATGGCGGCGAAGGATTTGAAGCTTGGGAGTGCGTTGAAGGATGGCGATATGCGGTGGCAGGATTGGCCCAAAGCGGCGGTATTTCACGGTGCGGTTGTTCGGCAGGATAAGCAAAAGGTTAGTGAGGCGTTGAGCGGTCGTTTGGCGCGGGATGTGGCGAAGGGAGAGCCGGTGACGGCGCTTGCCTTATTGTCGCAGGAAAAGGGGAATATTGTTGCGGCGAGCCTTGAGCCGGGGATGCGCGCGGTGGCGATTAATGTGAAGGCGGCGAGCATGGTTTCGGGCTTTGTCGGTCCTGGGGATTTTGTGGATGTTGTGTTGACCTATAAGGAAACGGTGCGGGCGGATAAGGATGATCATCCGGATATTAAGCAGATGGTGGAGATGAATTTGGATAAGATGGCGACGGAGACGATTTTGCAAAATGTTAAAGTGCTCGCGGTGGATCAGAGCGCGACGCGCCCCGATGACGGGAAGGTGAAGGTGGCCAAGACGGTGACGCTCGCGGTTGGTGTACGGGATGCGGAGCGGCTTATGCTGGCGGCGGATCTTGGGGCGCTTGATTTGATGTTGCGCGGGGTTGGTGATGATGCGGTGATCGAGAAAGATTGGGAAACGGTTTCGGATGCGCGGTTGACGAGTGTTTCGGATGAAATTTTGTTCAAAATCAACGCGATGAAAAAGGACTCTAGTATTCGACCTGATATTGTGCGATTCTATGAGGGTGGGAACGTTCGTTCCATGTCCGCCCGATAGTTCTATTCGGAGAATTCAATGTTTAAATATTTAACGGTTTTATTGACGGCTTTTGTCATGATTTCCTCGGCTTCGCTTGCGATTGCGGCGAAGGGGGATTTGCGTGGTGTCAAACGTGCGGGCGCGCCGTTGGCTGTGACTTTGGGGAAGGCGGAGCTGGTTGATATTGACGGGGCGGCGGCGGATGTATTGGTTGCGGATTCTTCGGTTGTCGAGGTGATGGCGATACAGGCGAACCGGCTTTATGTTGTGGGGCTTGAGGTTGGTGATACGAATATTATTGTCCTTGATGATATGGGGGATGTGGTTAAGCGGATTGATGTGCATGTTGCGTATGATTTGCAGGCGATACAGGGATTGGTGAAGGAGCTTTACCCGCGTGAGGCGGTGCGGGTGCGGTCGGTGCATGACCAGATTTTATTGACGGGGAGTGTGTCTAGTCCGGCGGCGGCGAATAAAATTGCGAATTTGGTGGGGCATTATGTGTCCGATTTGACGGATAGTAATGATCCGGTGGATCAATTGATTGCCAATTTGCTTGAGGTGCGTGGGCAACAACAAGTGATGTTGCAGGTTAAGATTTTGGAGGCCTCGCGCAATGTTTTGCGGGAGCTTGGGATTCAAACAGGGCTTAATGATGTGAATGCGCTGGCGACGAATAGCCGTGGGGATAGTTTTGCGCTTTCGACCGGTGCGGGGATTGCGCTCTCGCAAGAGGCGGTCGGGATTGCGAGCATTATTGCCGATACGGGTCTGAACGGGATCGGGAATATTAATACTGTGCTGAATGCGCTGGAGGATGAGAGCCTTGTGAATATTCTGGCGGAGCCGAATTTGACGGCGGTGTCGGGGCAGCAGGCGGGATTCTTGGCGGGGGGGGAGTTCCCTGTGCCGACGGGGCGGGATCAGGTCGGGAATTTGACGATTGAGTTTCGGGAGTTCGGGGTGTCTTTGAATTTCTTGCCGACGGTTATGAGCAGTGAGCGGATTTCATTGCAGATGAATACGGAAGTTTCGTCCTTGGATAATGATAATGCGATTGTTTTGGAAGATACGACGATCCCGGGGCTGGATGTGCGGCGCGCGGATACGACGGTGGAGATTGCGAGCGGGAATAGTTTGATGATTGCGGGGTTGTTGCAATCGGAGGCCGTGAAGGGGATGGCGGGGTTGCCCGGGATTTCTCGTGCGCCGGTGATTGGGGATTTGTTATCGTCCGATCGTTTCCGGCGGGCGGAGACGGAGTTGATTGTGATTGTTACGCCGTATTTGGTTGAGCCGTATGCCGATCGCGGGAAGGTGGATGTTGTGAAGGTTGAGCCGATGCCCGAGAAGCAAGCGGATAATCCGCT
>JBOEFZ010000020.1:0-17425 GCA_050633165.1 Alphaproteobacteria bacterium
ATTTGCCGGATTTTGCGCATGGAGTTCGTAATGCGCTACGCCGCAAGCCAGAAATTATTCTGGTTGGGGAATCGCGGGATCGTGAAACGATCAATGCCTCGATAGAGGCCGCGCAGACCGGACATGCTGTCTATACCACAACCCACACCACGGGCGTTGCTGCGACAATCCAACGGATGCTATCGACCTATAATATGGATGAGCGGGAAGAGCGTGCGATTGCGCTGATGGAGACGCTGCGCCTGATTGTTACCCAAGCCCTTGTCCCGCGCATATCCGGCGGGCGGATTGGCGTGCGCGAATGGATGAAGTTCCCTGATGACGTGCGGGAAAAACTTATGGATATGCCCTTCACCGAATGGCCGCCGGAAATTCAGCGTATGATCAATCAATATGGGCAAACGATGGAAAAATCCGCCGAGACTGTCTATGAAAAGGGTCTTATTGATCGTCGTCACTATCTCTTGCTGGCCTCTAGCACCGGCTCATAAAATCTTTTCCCAATTGGCGTGTTTTGCGGTAGAATGATTTCATGTCAGCAGCACAGCAAATAGAAGACCTTCAGGAAAAATTTAGTTGGCATTGGCGCAATTCCATGCAGGTTGTGCGGTTCTTTGCCTTTGATGCGCGTTCGGCCTTGCCGTTGCCTTTGATGCTTGTTTATGCGCGGTGGTCAACGTTATTCCTGATGATTGCCAGTTTGTTTTTCTTCCGCTTTTTGGAGCAAAAGGGGCTCACCGTTCCGGCGGCGGTGCGGACATTTCGTGCGTGGCTTGTTGGTAAAGATCGTCCGGGATATTTTTCGGGAAAGCACCGGCGCTTTAAGGATTACGGTTAATGCTTGTAATTATGCATTAGAGTTTATACGGTTGCGAAGTTAGAGTTAGAATTACATTCCAATTTAGGTTTAGAGCTATGAAGATAAAATATTTCGTCAGTGTATTTGGTGTTTTAGGTCTTTGCAGTGCTTCGGCGCTAGCGGGATTTGAATGGGTTCCTGTGACAAAGCGTGAGCGCCCTACTCCTGCGCCGGTTTTTACACCGGGACCTTTATTCACGCCCGCTCCGGTATCCGCACCAATAGCGAGGCCTGCCCCTGCTTCCGCACCTGTTGCTACACCAATGCAGGATGCGCCGATTATCCTTAAGCAACCGCTGCCTGCGCCGGAACAGCAAAAAGAACTTTTCATTCCTCGCGTCCGTACGACGCCACAACCTGCTGCTATGGTCGAGCTGTCTCACGCCCCTAAGCCAAAGCCTTGGGAGGTCAATACAATCGAGGATATCGATTTAACGCAACCACCAAGCGATCTCGATATTCCCGCGCCAATGCCTCGTATTATATTACCTGTGGATGCGCCACAATCGGCGGATGCTAATTTAGGAAATACAGAGCGTTTAACAATTACTGCTTATCCTGTTCCTGCCGACCAAACCGAACCAAAGGGTAGTTTTGATGCGATGGCACTTGCGCCTGTTGCAGCCCCTGCGCCAGATGTTTCTGATTTTGCGGTAGTGAATGGCTTTGGTAGTGATCTGCCGCTTGCGCTGGCTTTGGGACAAATTGTTCCGGCGGACTATACTTACTCCTTTGCCGCCGGCGTTAATCCGGGGGCATTCATTTCATGGAGTGGTAATGGTAAGCCCTGGAATGAAGTCTTGAGCGATACGCTTATGCCGCTTGGCTATGGCATTCAAATTCGTGGCAATAAAGTTGTGATTACGACCTCTTAAAGGTCTGGCCTCTCAGTTTGTTACTGCGCCCTGAGCAAAGATTTCGCCGCGTTAAAGTCGCGCTCCAATTCCGTTTCAATCATTGCGGATTTAATGAGTTCTTCACGTAATTTGGAATCATAATGATCGCGCATCTGCATCAGGCTAATCGCCTCTAACGCAACGCTCATACGCTCGACATTGACGGGTTTATCGTAGAGGTTGGTGTAGAAGTTCGGGTGCTGCACCATCTTCTTGGTCAAAACATCCATCTGCGCCCAGTAGCTTGGGCGCTCGCCTAGCCATTGATCAATGTCCGCTTCGCTCAGACCAAATTCTTTGACAAAGCTTTTCATGAACATCCAGCCTGGCTCTATACCACCCGTTGGCGGAAGTGACGCGGATTTTAAGCCGGCGATGTTGGTGAGGCTGTTATGGGCGATTGTATTTAGGGCAATCAAACGGCGGGCAGATTTCATCGCGCCTTCTTTTTTCAACATTTTACCGTCATCCGTCGGCCATTCCAGTGCGGTTGGCCAATAAAGATTAGCGGCGAGGGCCATGATATCCTCTTCATCATCACTCAACGTATCGTCGGTGAAATCGATATCCAGTGTTTTGGGTGTTTCAAGTGTAATGGCGGTATCGATGTCCTTATTGATACGTAGCTGGTTTTGCGCACCGGCGTCACCGCCCGTCACACCATCATGGTCACACATGAGGGCAAGGCCATCATTATTATCACGCGGGTCACAATAAACCGTACGAAATTGTTGCAAACGCCCCGCCATATAGCTACCGCCATTAATGGATGCGGCGGTTCCTGCTTCGCCAGTATAAAGATTCAAAAGGCGTTCACCGAGCATACGTGTGTCGGCTTCGGCTTTTTGTTCGGTGTGAGCGATGCTGCGCATATATGATCCGATGCGGCACATTTCTGTGCTGGGGTGATAATCTTTTACAGCTTGCGCCTTGAGGCGTTGATGGGAGCGCTCGGCCTCGAGCTGTTGTTTAGCGTCAAAAAAAGTGCCAACAGCAAAGGTTTGATGCATGGCGACGGCGGAGAGCTGCTCGGTCATGAGCATCATTGCAGTCAGGTAATTTTCTTTGAGCAGATCAATGGTATTATTAACATGGCTTGTTACGCTTGTGCTTAATGGTGAGGGGGATGGGGAAAAGCTGTTCACCCCTGCCGTGCTTGGGCCACCACCACCGGGGGCTGTTAGAACTTTTATAATGCCGCTGCCTTGATTATTATTTACGAATGAAAAGGCCGCCGCGCCGTTCAGGGCGATTTGGATTTCTTGGGCGTTATTCGTATTTGCGGGCATTGCAAGGTCTTGTTCAAAAATGCCCGCCCAATCGGTCTTTGTCTGCTGAATCGTTTGCGGGGTTTTTAATGTTACCGCGCCAAACTCGTTTAAGCCGCTGCCACGAGCTTTGAAGATCGCGGCATTTCGATCAAGATGTAACCTTAGGTGGAGGGGCGCTTTTGCAGCCTCATTGTGGATTTTGAAATCATAGGTGAGGTCGGTATCGGTGTTGTCTTTAAAATCGGGCGCGGCAAGCGCCAGATCGCCATTTTTTGAAACGCGTTTTTCGCCTTCATGAATTAAGGATTTTCCGTCAAAGATTTGATAGTGAATATTTGTATCGGGTTTAAAGCCGGAGAATTGCGTGATGGTTATGTCCGGCGTATTAGCACGCAGCGGCAGAGATGCGGCTAAAATGCCGCCGCAGAGCATAAGAGCGGCGAGAAACAGGCTATGCTTTTTAATCATCCCTCTTCTCCGCTTGCGGATCGATATCGCCCATTTCCGTTTCGATTTCTTCTTGTATATCGGCCACGGCGAGTTCTAGCAAAATAGACATGGTTGCTTCGTTGCGTAGATAGCTTTTGAACAGATCAAATTTTTGCATCAGGCCGATGGCTTGGAGCGCGACGCCTTTACGCTCCACATTCGCGGGTTTGTCATAGAGATTGGTGTAGAAATCGGGGTTTTGGTAGAGCTTTTTGGTTAGTACTTCCATTTGCGCGTAATAACTCGGGTTATCACCCAGAAGCGCATCCAGTTCGGATTTATTACCGTTGCTGGTTTTGACGTTACTGCCCGTATCTTCCATGCCAAGCTCTTTTAACAAAGCTTCGAGAAATTGGCGTGATCCGACCGTTCCTGAGGATTTTTCACCGACGATGGCGTTAAAGGAGTTTTCCGCAACGCTGCGCTTTGCCATGACCGCACGGGCATCGAGATAGGCCGTTTGTGCCGGTGTTACGATTTTGCTTTCATCGATGTTTGGTGTGTTCGCCAGGTCATCAAGTGGCTTAAGTTCAATGCCCGGACGGTATAGCACTTCACTGCCGTAGAGGTTCGCGGCGAGGGCGAGGACATCTTGTTCATCGGGGGTTGAAGCACTTCCGCCATCGGTGAAGTTTACATCCAATGACCATGGCGCGTCGAGGGTGCGCGTGATGTCGATGTCTTTGTTGAAACGCAGCGGGTCTGCCCCGCCACTATTGCCGCCGGGTGCGTTATCATGATCACACATGAGGGCAAGACCGTTATTATTGTCACTAATGTCACAATAAACCTCGCGGAATTGTTTGAGGCGGCTTTTGGTGTCTTCGCCCGCGCCGGATGTGTTGGCGTTACCGAGCATGCGATCCATGGAGCGTTGCGCCATGATGGTGGAATTCATCTCGCCAATGCGTTCGGAGGCGGCGAGGGATTTTATGGAGGAACCAAATTCACACATGCCGACGCTGGGGTGGTAATCCTTATGCGCGCGGGCGCGGAGCTCGCCAAAGGTTTGTTGCGTTTCCATTTGGTGTTTGGCATCAATGAAGGTGCCGATCACCTCGACCTGCTTCATCCCGACGGCGGTGAGCTGTTCCGACATCAGCATAAGAGCCGGAAGGATGTTATCCTCCCAAACGATAGAAATCCACCACACGCGATGGGCGGCGAATTCGTCGTTGGTATGGGCGTTAATTTCGTCTCTAGATTGGTTTGTTTCAGCATTCGTCGTGCTTCGGCAATTTGTCGTATTTGTACAAGAAGTACCTGCAAATACGTAGTTTATCGTGAACATCTGGAACAGAACGATTATAGGCAATATGGTGCTTTTAAATTTCATCCTAATTCCCCGCTTGTAATTTCGCATTTACTTCTTTAAATGGCTCACGCAGGCGCGCCGATAAAAGGACGGAGGTCGCGAGTTCCTGCCGCACTTGGCTTTCATAGATGGCGCGATCAAGCATAAGTTCAATCGCCTGCAGCGCGACGCGTTTACGCTTTACATTGGCGGGTTTGTCATACAGATCCGCGTAGAAATCAGGATTTTGATAGATTTTTTTGGCAAGTAATTCGAGTTGTGCGTAATAGCTTGGCTTACGACCAATCATATTGTCAATCTCCGCTTCCGGAATACCGACCTCTTTTAAAATACTACCTAAAAATTGATATGTTCCCGCGTCTACGGCTGAGTTATAGGTTGCTGTACCTGCCGATTTGATGCCGACGATTGCATTAAAGGAATTTTCAGCCACGCTCCGTTTTGCGGCGACACTGCGTAAAGCAAGATATTCCCCTTGCAGTTTTTTGCCCTGTAAATTCTCCGCAGATAATCCCTCCCGCTTTAAAACATTATGGCCATATAAATTGTTAGAAAGGGCAAAAACGGCGCGGCGAATTGGTGATATCCCAAGCCCCGCGGTCATTGTTAAATCAGCAGGAGGATCGTCCAGTGTTATCGTCCGCGCATTTTCAACCAAGCGCGTATAATCGATATCGGCATTGGTATAAGTGGGATTGGATGCACCCGCACCACAGGCAAGCTCCAATCCGTTTGACCCTGCGCCGGCGAACCAATTATTATCCTGCGGATCACAAAAAGATTCGGTAAATTCGCGCCATCGCCCAGCCTTATCATCGCCGCGTCCCTGGGCGCCGGCAATATTATTTTGCCCTAACTGCCGTGCCATTTGTCGGCGGGATAGGTAGAGCGCGTTTGCTTTCGCCTTTTGCTCGGACGCGGCGAGGCTGCGGACATTTGTACCGAAATAACAAAAATCCTCACTGGGTTGATAATCTTTATGCGCTTCGGTTTGAAGTTCCTGTAGCAAACGTTGCGTTTCCAATTGATGTTTGGCGTCCAAAAATGTACCGATGGCAAAGGTTTGGTGCATGGCCGCCGCGGACATTTGTTCGGTAAAGAGCATGAGGGCGGGGAGGACTTGATCTTTAAAAAAATCTTCTAAAATCCATTCGCGATGTTCAGTAAACTTTTCGGAGGTATGGCTGTTAACGTCTCTTCTCAAATCTGCATGATTTTCACGGATCTGATTAATGCATAAAGGACTTACACAAGCACCCAATGGCGCCCAAGCATCGCCCGGAAAAACAAGCAAAGACAGCAGGCCAATAACCGCAATCGAAAGAATTTTTATTTTTTTAATGCCCATAAATAACGAAATAAACTTTAAATACCTCACACCAAATATTATTCTATCATACACCCCGCGCAAAAGTCTCGTTTGAAAATGGAAAAAGATTTTTGCACGCAATGTAAAAGCGGACTGGTCAAATCGGGGATTTGGTTTTACACTGTTTTGTTATGAGCGATGTGAACACACAAGAATCCAATCCGCAAGATCCCAAAGCCGATGAAGATGCCGCCGATACCGGAGGGCTGGGCAAGGTTATTTTACGCAATGAATATTACCGTGATGGGTATCGCAGCCTTTTAAAAATCGCGCTTATTCAAGGAGTTGTGATTATCGCCCTGATCGGTGCGATGTATTTTGTGGTGCAGACGCACCAGCCGGAAAATCGCTATTTCGCAACGACCGAGGATGGGCGGCTTGTCCCCATGGTGGCGTTGAGCGAGCCGAATTTGAGCACGCCCGCGCTTATGTCATGGGTGGCGCAATCTTCGACCGAGGTTATGACCTTCGGCTTTAATGATTATCGCCGCCGTTTGCAGGAATCCTCGCGCAATTTCACGCGTCGTGGCTGGGAAAGCTTTACCCAAGCCCTGGAACGTTCACGGATTATCGAGCGGGTTGAGGCCAATCAGCAGGTCGTAACCGCTGCGCCGCAAGGGGCGCCCGTACTGCGCTCCGAAGGGCTTGTGGCGGGGCGGTATCAATGGATTGTCGAGTTTCCGCTTGTCGTTACCTATCAATCCGGTGCACAGAAGCAATCCTCTAACCTTTTGGTGACGGCGGTGATTGTCCGTGTACCGCGCCTTGAAAGCCCGAACGGCGTCGGGATCGAGCAATGGATTGCTGTGCAGAACTAATGCTGTTCGTAAATTCCTTGGTGACAGATATGCAAAGCATCGTTAGCGTTACTGTGTTGGTATAGTTTTACCATGTTTGTGTGATGCAGTATAAAAAGAGTGGGTATGGATTTGAAATCTACACTTCGTTTGAGTTCTTTATGTTTGGCGGGGTATCTTATAGGGGGATATGCTGCCATTTCTCCTGCCTTGGCGCAGGGGCCTTTTGACCCGCCGCCTTCCGCCGCGGCGGATTATTCCGATAATACCGCGCAAACGCAGCAAAATTTACTGCCGCCCGGGCCGGATTTCGGCTTGTCCGCCGATCAATCTTTTGATTTTGAGTCTTCGGCAGAGACGCTGGAGGAAGAGGTTCGCAAAGAAGCCTTTGATGCGGCGCTGCAAGGGTTGCTGCCTTTGCGCCCCGAGGAAATTCGCGCTTTGTTAGAGCGGTTCGACACGACCCAAGAGGCCGTTGAAAAGCCGATCTATGCGCCGCCCAAACCGGAGTTTGCGGTGGAAACCATTCCGCTTGATCCGGGGAGCGCGCCGATCTCCGTGAAGGTTGCTTATGGGCATGTCACGACGATTAATATACTGGATATTA
Source organism: Alphaproteobacteria bacterium (assembly GCA_050633165.1). Classification (GTDB taxonomy): domain Bacteria; phylum Pseudomonadota; class Alphaproteobacteria; order Micavibrionales; family Micavibrionaceae; genus TMED27. Next base: position 7,604 of record JBOEFZ010000020.1, read on the forward strand.
GCGGGCAAACCTGGCCGATTGAGGATATTACATGGGCGGGAAATTTCGAGGTTATTGATACGACCAGTAACGCGATTTCCAATATCATCCGTATTTCGCCGCAATCGGAATTCGCAGCGGGGAATATGTCGCTTAAGCTCATTGATTTGGCAACGCCCGTTGTGTTGACCTTGGAAACCAGCCGCGAGAGCGTGCATTACCGTTTTGATGCGGTTATCCCTGAATATGGCCCCAATGGCGCAGCGCCGATCATTCAAACGGGCATCACGACGACCGCCGGTGATAAGGATATGACCAGCATTTTACAAGGCGTTATTCCCAATGGAGCAAAGCGTATGAATGTAGAGGGCGTCGATGGGCGGACTTCGGCCTATAATTTTAATGGTATGACGGTTTTGCGTACGCCGCTGACCCTGCTTTCGCCCGGCTGGGACTCTTCTGTGGCCTCGGCGGATGGGACGCGGGTTTATACTTTTCAGCAAACTCCCGTTGTGCTGCTATCTGAACGTGGGAAAATGGTAAGGGTGCGATTATCCGAACGTGGAGATTATTTCGATGAATAATGATGATCAAAATCCGGAAAATGATGAAATCGAAATGGACGATGGCACCAGTTTCGATGAGTTTGAGGAAAAAGACAAAACGCTCGGGACGCTTTTGAACGACAACCCGATGCTGAAGGTTGGCGTTGTTGTTGGCGTTGTTGTTATCGTTTTTATCGCAATTATTACTTTGGGCAAAAAAGAAGACCCGCTTGATCAATCCCATATCGGTGCGGGTTCGGATATTTCTGCGCCGCCAGGGACGGAGCAATTGACGCAAGATTATGTTGATGCGGTTCAAGAGGTGAATGAGCGCAATGTCGAGATAGCGCAACAAACGGGCGGTAGCGCTTTGCCGACGCCGATTGAGCCTCCGGTTGGGGTTTTGAGCGTTCCCGCGCCAGAGATCCAAGAAGAAGACCCGCTTGAACGCTGGAGACGTTTGCAAGAAGAACGTTTGGAGCGGGAGCTGGAGCAAACACAAGCCGTTGCACCGGCTACACCGGAGATCGATACCGGACGCGGGGAAATGGTACAGGCATTGGCAGAATTATTCTCTCAACAAATGCAGGGTGTTTTGGACAGCAAGCAAAATACACTCACCCATCGCCCTGTTACGAGTGCAGATACGTTTGCGGAGGAAAATGCCGGTGATGATGAAGCACAGGATTCGACAGCGCAGGAAGGGAGCGAAGAAATTGTTCAAAATATTCTCGTTCCGGCGGGGCAGATCGCCTATGCACAGCTTTTGATCGAGGCCAATACCGATGCGCCCGGTCCTGTATTGGCGCAAATTGCGTCAGGGCCGCTTAAAGGTTCACGGATTTTGGGGAGTTTTGAGGCGCAAGATGATGTCCTAACCCTTAGCTTTAACACCGTTGTTATTAACGGGGTCAGCCAAAGCATTGATGCCGTTGCGCTTGATCCCGCCACATCGTTGCCAGGATTGGCAACAGAGGTTGATAATCGCTACCTCTCGCGGGTTTTGCTTCCTGCTGCTGCTGCTTTTGTTGAAGGTGCTGCCGAAGCGATTGCAGAAAGCGGGCGGACGACTATTACAATTCAGGGTGAAACCGTGTCCGAAGAAACCGAAGAGCCGGATAGTGAAGAAGAAATCGCATCAGGGATTGAAGAGGCTGGACAGGAAATTCGTACCCTCATTGATGAAGAGACGCAAGCAATAGAAAAAATGATCCGTATTGCGGCGGGTACGCCAATGGGTATATTGTTCCTTGCGCCTGTTGTTGAAGAGAACTAGGCCTTTCATCAAAATTATAGAAGCCAATAGCCATGCAAGACGATCCTCAAAATACTCCTCCAAAAGATACAGCGCCCACGCTAGAGGCCGAAGATGTCGTTTTGGATGATGTCATGCTCGATGAGGATTTCGAGGATATGGATGATTTTAGTGATGATGATTTTGATGATGAAGCGCTGATTGATTTGGATGATGCTGCGCATGAAAATGACGGTGATGAAGGAGCGGTTGCGCCGGCGGCAAAAGAAAAAAGCTTTCTTCAAAAATATTTTTATGGCGTAGTCGGCGCGGTTGTTGTGCTTTTTGGCGGGTTGTTTTTATTGGCGCAAGGCGGCGGTGGTAAAAGCCCTGCGCCACCAGAGAGTACCTTTGCAGAGCCGCAAAGTGATGCAGCGATGGATGGCGCGTCAGCTATTGAAAATGAAGATATGCCGCCGCAACCATCCGCAATGCAGAGCGATGTTGCAAGTTCCGATCACAATAGTGACAGCGCATCCGGCCTAACGCCTATGCCTGATTTGAATGGTGATGCGGCGCTTGAGCCTTTGCCGCCATTGGCGCAGGCCGAAGAGACGAGCGAAGATGTCTTTAAAGGGGAGAGCGATATTCGTTCTGCCGCGCCTGTTTCCGACATCGAGCAAGAGCCGTTAGCGCCGCGATTGGATGTAGAATTGGGATTGAGCGGCAGTGCGGATACAACAGAAAACGCACCTGCTAATATTACGTTTGATGATAATAATACGAGCAAGGACCTTTCCGCCCTAAGCCTTCAGGCAGATGCCCCCGCGCCGCAAGCCGCTACGGCGGACATTGCCGCATTAGAACAAGAAGCGCAGTCTTTGACGCAGGAAAATACAGCGTTGGAGGCGGCGGTTTTTAACAAAAACTCGGAATTATCGTCTTTGAATAGTGATATTACTGCATTAAAAGCGGAGCTTGAAACCGCCCGCACGGCTGTTGCCGATTTTCGCGCCGAGAAAAATGCACTATCTGCGGAAATTGAAGCGCAAAAAGATGTGCTAGCGCAGCTTGAGGCACAGCAAGAAAACGCGAAACAAGCAGCGGCGGTTGTTGTTGCGCCGAAAAAAGTGATTACACTTACACCGGTTAAGCCAGTTCAAAAAACAGTAGCCAAGGCTACGCCCAAAGCTTCTCCGGCGAAGGCAGCATCACAGAAGATACAATGGGCATTACGAGCGGCGCAGCCTGGGCAGGCATCCATCGCGCCGCGCGGCTCGAATGAGTTAAAAACGGTGCGCGTTGGCGATTCGGTCGATGGTTTGGGGCGCATTCAATCGATTGCTATCGAGAATGGGAAATGGGTTGTGCGCGGCACAAAGGGGCTTGTAACGCAATAAACATCCATATAATACCTCGCCACCGAGTAAGCTTATGTTAAATATATTGGTGGATTTTAACCACTCATTAACGGATTTCATGGTCTAATGGATGATATTTAGGGGCAAAAGCATCTTTTTAAAGGGGCATATTTTGAGCAGAGTATCTTTATATCTCTATGGTTTATTTGGCGCTGCGGCATTGTTGCTGTTCAACGATCCTGCGCTTGCGCAAAATGCGACCGATATCGCGGAGAATATTAATGATTCTATCGCACAAATGCCGGGACTGGTTTCCGCGATTTGCTATTTAATCGGTCTTATACTCGGCGTTAGTGGGATTTTAAAGCTTAAGGCCCATGTTGAAAATCCAGGCGAAGGCGGCGGACAAGTGCCACTTCGCACCCCGATGATCCGCCTGATTGTCGGCGGAATGATGTTTGCTTTGCCCATTATGTATGAAGCGATGGCGGGCGCGTTTGGTAACGGTAGTTTCCTAACAACTTTACTCAGCAATCCATTGTTTACAAGTACGCAAACGAATGCCATTTTCGGCATTAACGGGCAGGACACTAGCGGCAATTTTAACGCAATCTTACAAAATATTAACAATTCTATCGGTGGCTTACCCGGTCTTATCACCGCGATCAGTTATTTAGCAGGCTTGGTTATTGGCGCTATGGGCGCTTTAAAGCTTAAAGAGCATGTGGAAAATGCCGATCAGGTTACGTTGAAAGAACCGGTTATCCGTTTTTTAGTTGCGGGCGCGTTCTTTTCACTTCCGGCAATATTCAATGCCATGTTCGAAACTATTAACGGCTCGGGCGTTGATGGCTTGTTAGGCAGCCTCACTCTTCTTTTTGGCGGCAGCGGTAATATCTTTAGTTCCACCTATGCGGCTTCCGCTTGTGCACCCGGTAGTAGCGGTGCGGGAAGTCTGATTTGTGGCATCATTAGCAATGCAGGGTTATTCCCCTCTTTCTTAACGGCGATATCCTACCTATTCGGACTTGTTTTAGGGGTTTGGGGTATCGTGAAAATTCGCGACCATGTTTTAAACCCGCAACAAACACAGGTGATGGAAGGAATTGCCCGCTTTATTGCAGGTGGTGGTTTCTTTGCGCTTCCGGCGATTATTAGTGTGTTTAGCAATACCGTTGGTGGCGGCGCGAGCGCGGCATCACCGGTTACAAGCTATAATGAAGGGTCTGTTGCAGGCGGTGCATGTTCTTCGGTTGCGGATCTTGGGCTGGACGGGCGATTGGCCTGTTTTGTGAATGATATTTTCGGGCCGATGCATTCGGTTTTAAATCTCTTCGCCTTTATTGCCGGAACGATTTTCATCATGATCGGAATTTCCCGCCTTATTAAAGGGGCACAAGAAGGGGCGAAAGGTCCGGGCGGTCTTGGGACAATTATGACCTTTATTATGGGCGGGGCGCTTGTCTCTTATAACGAGATTGTTCGCGCAACCACGACGACATTAACAGGTAGCTCGACAACACTAACCTTTGCAGAGCTCCAATATACGAATGGCTTAAGCAATGTAGCGGAAGCAGAGGCCGTGATTACCGCGATTATTAAATTTATGATTATTGTTGGTTTGATTAGCTTTGTTCGCGGGTTGTTTATCGTGCGGGATGTGGCGGAAGGTAGCCAGCAAGCCTCTATGATGGCGGGATTGACGCATATTATCGGCGGGGCGGCGGCGATTAATTTGGGACCTTTATTGGCGGCCATTCAAACGACCTTGGGGATTTCGACATTCGGGATCGGATTCTCGTAAAATTCTCTTTCATGTGATATGTTTGGCTTATGAAGATTCCTCTTATATTGGGCGTGACGAAAAACGCGGCGAAGGCGAAGAAGATTGATAATGTGCTGAAGCAGAAGATTTTGGAGCGGGATGAGCAGACCTGCCAATGCTGCGGGTTTAAATCACAAAAATATCAAGAAGTGCTGCACAAAAATGGCAATCCGGCGGATTTTCGGGAAGAGAATTTAGCGACAGCTTGTATCTTTTGTTATCAATGTTTTCATATTGATCGGGTCAGTGAAATGAAATCTGGTGCGTTGATCTGGATGCCGGAGATTGAGCAAGCAGAATTACACCATATGGCGCGGGCAATTTATGTTGCGCGGATATCACAAGGACCGGTGGCAGAGGCCGCGCGTAAGGCGCTCGAGATTGTGATGGCGCGGCGCGAGGAGGTGAAAGAGCGGATTAGTACGGATGATCCATATATTCTGGCGACTGTCTTGCGCGATTATTTAAGCCGGAAGAGTTATGATGCGCGGGGGAAGAAGCTTGATGGGGTTCGGCTATTTCCGCTTGATCGGCGCATTATTAAGGAGGCGGATCTGGAGTTTAACCAGTTCCCGCAGATTTTAGCCTATTGGCGATCAAAAGACGGGCCGTTTGGCGGCAAAGCGCCGCCGCAATGGATTTCTATTTATCAGGACTTGATTGCAAAAGCAGCCTAACGGGGCGGTAAATGCGGTTATTTTTACCCTTTTTTACCAAATGTGGCGAAAATAGGGCATTTGCTTAATACAAAATTAATGTTTTTCGTGGTATCTTGAAGATGTGGGGTGTACTCACATGTAGAATTTACAATCTTTGAGAGGAGAGACTTTTATGAAACATTTATATTATTCCGTTGGGGCAGCGCTTACCGTTGGTATAAGCTCAGGCGCGGCGCATGCTACAGGCAATAACTTTGGTAGTATTTCAAGTAACATTGTTGATGGAATTTCCGGTATTCCGGGGCTTATTTCGGCGCTTGGCTATCTGTTTGGTCTGTTGCTTGGTGTTCTTGGTATTATGAAGATCAAGGATCACGTGGAAAACCCGACGCAAACACCGCTTAAGGACGGGGCAATCCGCCTTGCGGCTGGTGGCGCGCTCTTTGCGATGCCGATTGTGTTCGAAGCGATGACTAATACCCTTGGTGAGGGGGCCAATATTAGCCCAGCGTCGCTTAATGCTGTATCTTTCAGCGTAACACCAGCGCCCTCCACCCCTTAATTTTTTAATATATATAATATTCAAAACAGGGCTTCGGATGTGAAGCCCTGTTTTTTATTTTAAATGATTGTATTGCGCGCAAAACCGCTTAAAATTCATATATGGATTTTTTCGCCAAATTCTTATTACCGTTTCAAAAAGCCTTAAGGCAGTCGATCTCCTCCTTTATTGATTTAGAGACTGCAGACAATGAAACAACGATTGTCGCTAAAGATGGCTCACTTGTATCTTATGTGAAGATAGAGGGTAGCCGCCAGATTATTGGCGAGGAGGAATATAACAATATTGTAAATGGCGCGACGATCAAAATGGGATCGCGGTTCGATCGGCAGGGGCACGCGATGCAGGTTTATTTTGCACGTGACCCTTCGCGGATAAAAGAAGAGCTTGAAAAACATGTTCGCCCCTCACGCAAGACCGCGCAAAATAGTATGCTGGAGCTGCAGGATTTATTTGATGAGCGGGTTGCGCATTTACAACGTTTTGTAACGCATGAAGAGGCCTATTTTGTGCTTTGGACGCGTCCCACCGTTTTATCAAAGTCCGAAATGCAAAAAAGCGCCGAGGCCGCCAAGAACAAAATTAAAGGATGGTTCAACGCCCCTAACGCCCAATATCCCTATATGGCACTTGATTCGCTTCGTACTCGCCATCGGAGCTTTGCCGCCGCGATTATGTCTTCGTTGGATGAGATGGGGATTAGCGGGCATTTGCTAGAGGTTCATGATGCCCTTAACCATGTCCGTAGCAATCTGTTTCCTGATCGTGCCAATGAGAAATGGCGCGCGTGCTTGCCCGGTGATCCCATTCCTGTACGCGCCCCCAGCAGCAATGTCGATTTATCCGATATTTTGTGGCCGAATTTGGCGGATCAAATTGTGGCCGCCGATGCGAAAATTATTGGTAAATCGATTGTTAGAATGGGCAATTTGCTTTGGGCGGGCGGGGATATGACGCTTGGCCCCATGGATGCCACAGATTTTCCCGTTTTGCTTAATCGTTTGGTCGAAGCCGATATTCCGTTCCGGATTTCGTTTTTGATTGAGGGTGGCGGCGTGCAGGCAACGGCGTTTCGTACCTTTATCTCAACCATTATGGGCCCTACGAATGCAGCGAATAAGCAGGTGAAATACTCGCTTGAAGGCTTGCAATCCCTTGCGCGTAAAGAGCCTGTGGTTAAAATGCGGATATCCTTTGCGACGTGGTGTCAGATTGAGGAAAAAGATACGATTCTTGACCAGCTTTCGGTGCTTTTGCAGTCCGTTGAAAGTTGGGGGTACAGCCAAGCCAGTGAATTTTCCGGTGATCCTTTGGCGTGTGTTATGTCATCGGCAATGGGAATTCATTGCGGCGGGACTGCGCCAACAGGGATTGCGCCGTTGGTCGAGATGATGAAATTGTTGCCGTGGCAACGCCCCTCTAGCCCGTTTGAAAATGGCGCGATGCTTTTCCGGACACCGGATGGAAAAGTCTGGCCGTATCAGACGGGGACAAATCTAACGACGACATGGTTTGACCTTATCTTCGCGCAGCCCGGTGCGGGTAAGTCTGTTTTACTTAATACGCTCAATCTCGGAACATGTTTATCGCCGGGTTTAAATAAGTTGCCCTTTGTTGCGGTCATTGATATCGGTCCGTCTTCATCGGGTTTGATTTCCCTTATACGTGAGGCTTTGCCCCTGAATCGGCAGCATGAGGCGGCATATTACCGTCTGCAAATGTCGCATCAATATTCGATTAACCCCTTTGATACGCAGCTCGGATGCCGCAAACCTTTGCCGGATGAGCGGAGTTATCTGGTGGAGTTGATGACGCTGCTTTGTACGCCGCCGGGATATGATCGCCCGTATGACGGGATGCAGCAGCTTTGTGGTTTGGTTGTGGATGAGATGTTTCGTTGGCGTAATGATACGGCGGCAAATGCGGAGGCGCGCCCTTATCTGCCGCGCCTGGAATCCGAAGTGGATGAAGCGTTGCAAAAGCATAATGTGCATCTCCCGACCGATCCGTATTGGTGGGATGTTGTTGATAAGATGTTCGAGCTTGGCGAAAATCATGTCGCCAATATCGCCCAACGTCACGCCGTGCCAACATTAAATGATTCCATTACTGCATCCCGTAGACCGCAAATCCGAAGCTTGCTTGAGGAGACTGCAGTTGGTTTTAGTACTGAGACCGTTATTAGCGCGTTTGAGCGGATGGTAACTTCCGCCATTCGGGAATTTCCGATTTTATCTTCGGTTACGCAATTTGATATTGCCGGTGCACGGATTTGTTCTCTTGATTTGATGGATGTTGCACCACAAGGGGACGAAACTGCGGATCGTCAGACAAGTATCATGTACATGTTGGCGCGCCATGCTCTGGTACGAAGCTGGTGGATGAGTAAGGAGGCCATACAGCATGTGCCGCAGAAATATCAGGAATATCACGAGCTGCGCCTACAGGAAATTAGCGAGTCGCCTAAGCGTCTTTGTTATGATGAATTTCACCGTACCAGCCATTCTTATGCCGTGCGATCACAGGTTATCCGCGATGTGCGGGAGGGGCGTAAACGCGGGGTGCAGATTGTTTTAACCTCTCAACTGCTTGATGATTTTGATAAGGATATGGTCGATCTGGCGACCGGTGTTTGGGTTTTGGGGACGGCGATTTCCGATAAGGCGGTGGATGATGTGCGGGATCGATTTGGCCTGTCCGATACGGCGCGTAATGTTATTCGTCATAAATTAACAGGGCCTAGCTCTCGCGGCGCGCCATGTTTGTTCGTGCTCGGCACGACCGAAGGGCGGTATGAGCAGCATTTATATAACACACTCGGCCCGATCGAGCTTTGGGCGCTTTCAACATCCGCCGAAGATGTGGCAATCCGCAATCGTTTGTATGGGAAATTGGGAGCAGGACGGGCGCGGATGATTTTGGCCGCGACATTCCCGGGGGGCAGCGCACGAAACGAAATCCGTCGCCGCGTTTTAACCCGTAGCGAAGAGGGCGCCGCGCGCACCGCCATGATCTCCGCGATTATCGAAGAATTGGTTGAGGAGATGATCGAGGCCAGTAAAAAGGCACAAAAAGAAGAAACGCAAAAACGTGTGAAGGCGTTGGCTTAGGATATGACTAAGAAACCACCTCAAAAAGCAATCAGTATCGCAGACCGCGTCCTGCAACGGAAAAAAGACAAGGCACTACAGCAGGAGCTGCGATCCGAGCAGATAGATCTCGGCGATGATGCCGAGGCAGTGCAAAAACCCGCGCGCAGGGCGATGACCAATAAAGAACAAGCCAAGCGGAAAAAGATGATGAAGTTTGCCATGATCGGTGGCGGCGTTATGTTGTTTGCGTGGCTGGTTGTATGGCTGTTTGCGCCTTATAAAGGCGGGATGACATTTGGTGTTTGCCGTGTGTTTTTGGAACAAAATGTACAATATCCACATACGCTGCGCCTTTCCCAAGTCGAAGAGATTAACGATTTTATCCGCATTTGGTATGCGCAGATTGACGGGTTCGGCGAATATCGGCTTGATAATATTCGCTGCACATTCGAGGCAGATGAGTATCTTGGGTTTAAATTAAAAAAAGTAAGCTTTAACCGCCGCGTTGTTGATCCGAAGAAGATTGAAGCTTTCAACCGTTCGCTTCCAGTGGTATTTGCCAATC
>JBOEFZ010000021.1:0-22215 GCA_050633165.1 Alphaproteobacteria bacterium
ATAATATCCGCCGCATGGCCCTAATGAACAAAATCCCGTATTACACACTGCTCACGGCGGCAACAGCCGCGGTGCAAGCGATTAAGGCGATCAAAGCGAAAGATATCGATGTGCGGGCGCTGCAGGATTATTTTCCGCAAGAGGTGAAGGTAACGGCGAAGGATGAGGCGGCTTAAAGGAATTCAAACTACGGAGACGCGGAGATTAAGCGTAATCTTGAGGTAGAAGCCCCCTCTATCCGTCTAACTATATCCTAACCCTGTTCGTCATTGCGAGCGACTGAAAGGAGCGCGGCAATCCATCGCCCGCTCTTACCGATAGCGCAGTTGATGGATTGCTTCCTCGCTACGCTCCTCGCAATGACGATAGAGGTATAGACCTCGGCGCCTAAAACAGCGATCTTGACGAAAACACCAAAATCGCTTAATATATAGACATTCCCGCCAAGTTGAGGCGGGTTTTGCTTTTTGGGAAAGGGGATATATACCCCCTCCCCCGCCCTTCAGGACGAACAAACTGAAGAGGAGCAATTTTATGATAGGTAACAAAGCCTTAAAGGACACAAAGGACAGAAAATGGAACAGTTTCCGGTTACTAAGATTGGGTTTGAGAAGCTTCAAGCGGAATTTGAAGACCTTAAAACCGTGCAGCGCCCACGGGTGATTGAGGATATTGCCGTGGCGCGGGAGCATGGCGACCTTAAAGAAAATGCGGAATATCACGCGGCGCGGGAGCAGCAGAGCTTTATCGAAGGGCGTATTCAAACGTTGGAGGCTGTGCTCGGGCGGGCGCAAGTGATTGATCCTACTACGCTTTCGGGTGACACGGTAAAGTTTGGCGCGACGGTTGAGATTGTGAATGAAGACACGGATGAAGAGCGCACCTATCAAATTGTCGGGGATTATGATGCCGATATGGATAATGGGTTGATCTCTATGTCCACGCCCATTGCCAAGGCGCTCATCGGGAAGGCGGAAGGCGATAGCGTTAAGGTACAAACCCCCAAGGGCGCTGTGGATTACGAGATTTTGAGTGTTAAGTACGTTTAATCACTCAACTTCAATCGGAACGCCGGGCTCTTGCTTGCCGGATCGTATTGCGAGGGAGGATTTTACGCTTGTAACATTCGGCGCGGCGGTGAGTTCGTTGGTTAGGAATTCTTGGTACAAATCCCAATCTTTCGCGACGATTTTTAGCATATAATCAACATCCCCCGCCAACATATGGCATTCGCGGACAAGTGGCCATTCGGTGACCTGCGCCTCAAATTTCTCGAGGTCTTTTTCTGCTTGGGACGTTAATTTCACCAAGGCGAAAATCGTGACCGTATAGCCCAAAATAGCCGGATCAACCTTTGCATGATAGGATTGGATATAACCAGCAGCCTCCAAAGCGCGGACACGGCGTAGGCAAGGCGGCGCGGAAATGCCGACATTTTTAGCCAGTTCAACATTCGTTATACGCCCGTCACTTTGCAGGTCACGGAGGATTTTCTTATCGATTTTGTCGAGTTTTGAGCGGCGCATATTACCCTTTACAAATGTATAAATATTTCAAAAAAGAAGGTTAAATTGGTATAAAGTTACTCGGTCGGGCTTGCAAGGAAATTCGCAAAAAAGAATTGGATTTCTTTTAAGACGCAGCTTGGTAAAGTGCAAGGTATGAATGAGAAAAATACTTCCTGCTGGGTTTTGAGCGAGGGGATTGCGGGGACGGAGAATCAGTGCATCGCGGTTGCGGAGGTTTTGGGGTCTCCATTCGACGTGAAGCGCATTAAACTGCAGCAGCCTTGGAAGAGCCTTTCGCCTTATATTGGGTTTGAGCAGGGATGGAGTTTTGTTCCCGCGCTACGCCCTCCCTACCCTGACCTCCTCATCGCGGCGGGGCGGAAAAGCATTGCGGCCTCTCGCTATATCAAACGCGCCAGTGGCGGGAAGACCTTTACGGTGCAAATCCAAGATCCGCGTATTTCGCCGAAGCATTTTGATTTGGTGGCTGTGCCTCATCACGATCCGGCGCGCGGGGATAACATCATTGTCACCGACGCCGCGCCGAATAGGGTTTCGAGTGACGGTGGGCGGGTGACGGGTGACGGTTTTTCGGAGTTGGCGGCTCTGCCCTCGCCGCGGGTAGCGGTTTTGTTGGGGGGGGATAGTAAGGCTTATCGCTTTGATGCGCGGGCGGTGGCGGCGCAGCTTTCGGAGGTTAAGGGCAGCCTTATGATCACGCCTTCGCGCCGGACAGGGGCGGAGAATGTTGCGATTTTGCGGGATGCCCTGCCCGATGCGTATATATGGGGTGGTGCAGGGGAAAACCCTTATTTCGCGATGCTCGCGCTGGCGGATGTTATTCTTGTTACGGCGGATAGTGCCTCGATGATTTCTGATGCGTGTTCGACGGGTAAACCTGTTTATATGATTGAGATGGAGGGTGGTCATCCGCGCATTGATAAGCTACATAAACATTTACAGGATATTGGGGCTTTGCGGCGTTTTGAGGGTAACCTTGAGGTTTATCGCTACGAACCCCTTAATGACGCGGCCAAAATCGCGCGTGCAATTGAAGAAAGATTTAAACGATGAGTGAGACAAAACACACGAAGGTTTTAATTATTGGCTCTGGCCCTGCGGGCTATACCGCGGCGATCTATGCCGCGCGGGCGAATTTGGAACCGATTTTGGTGACGGGTGATACGCCGGGCGGGCAGCTTACGATTACGACGGAGGTCGAGAATTACCCCGGTTTTGCGGATGTTATCCAAGGGCCGTGGTTGATGGAGCAGATGCAGGGGCAAGCGGCGAATGTCGGCACGCAGATCGAGAGCGATTATATCGTTGATATTGATTTTTCTAAGCGCCCCTATACCGCGACCGCCGATAGCGGGAATGTTTATACCGGTGACACGGTTGTTATTTCCACGGGTGCAAAGGCGCGTTGGCTTGGCCTCGAATCGGAAGAGAAATTTCAAAATCGCGGCGTTTCGGCGTGTGCGACCTGCGATGGGTTCTTTTTCAAGAATAAAGAGGTGGCGATTGTTGGTGGCGGAAATACCGCCGTGGAGGAGGCGCTGTTTTTGACTAATTTTTGTTCCAAGGTCACGCTCATCCATCGCCGTGATGAATTGCGGGCGGAGAAGATTTTGCAAAAACGCCTTTTCGAGAATGAGAAGATGGAATTTTTGTGGGATACGACGGTTGAGGAAGTGATCGGCGACGATATGGGCATGACGGGCTTGCGCCTTAAAAACGCAAAAACGGGCGAGGAAAGTACGCTTGATGCGCATGGGTTGTTTGTCGCGATTGGGCATGATCCGGCGACAATGTTGTTTAAGGATAAGCTTGAGATGGATGGTGAGGGATATTTGATTACCGCGCCCGATTCCACCGCGACCTCTATCCCCGGTGTTTATGCCGCGGGGGATGTGACGGATCATACCTATCGTCAAGCCGTAACAGCGGCGGGAATGGGATGTATGGCGGCGCTTGAGGCTGATCGCTTTTTGGCGGCGCAAGATGACAGTGAGCCGATGGCGGCGGAGTAACCGTTCACGCCATGGGCGCAAAGAAACCGCTAAGAGCGCGAACGTTTAATTTGCACCTCTGCGGCGAAGCCGTATTATTTGAACCACAAAGCACACAACGAACACGACGATATCGTACGGATATTGAGTTGTGCGCTATAGTCTTTGTGATCTTTGTGTGCGTTGAGGTTTATAAACAATGCCTGCGGCGCTTTGTCTTTTTGCGTCAACGATCAAAACACTCTAGCCATGCAAAAATTATTCATCTAATATCCGGATATGGATTGGGACAAGTTACGCATATTTTACGCGGTTGCCGAGGCGGGAAGCTTTACGGCGGCGGGGGATTCTTTGAATTTGAGTCAGTCGGCGGTGTCACGGCAGATTTCAACGCTTGAGAATAGTTTGGATACCACCCTCTTCCACCGTCATGCGCGTGGGTTGATTTTGACCGAGCAAGGCGAGATTTTGGCAGAGGCCGCGCGGGATATGCATGCGAAACTGTCGCTTCTTGAAGGTAAGCTTACCGATACCAAGGAACTGGCCGAAGGGCCGCTGACGATTACGGTTTCGGATTTTATCGGATCAACTTGGCTGGCCCCAAAGCTGGCGGAGTTTCGGGCGGCCTATCCGGATATTCAGCTCACGATTTTATTTGAAGACCGGATTTTGAATTTGGGCATGCGGGAGGCAGATGCCGCCGTGCGCTTACGCACCTCTAAACAAGGGGATATGGTGCAAAAGCATTTGGCGCAAATTCATTTCCACATTTGTGCCTCGCGCGAATATCTGGACAAAAATGGACGCCCGCAAAGCGTTGAGGATTTAAAGAAACACACGTTAATTGCGTTTCCCAAAGATACGTTTGCGCCCTTTACCGATCCGAACTGGATTTTCGAGATTGCAAAAATTGATGTCGAGCATGATTTCAACGTGATCATGATGAATTCGATGTATGCGATTCACAAGGCCGTGAAGGTTGGTGCGGGCATTGCGGTATTGCCGGATTATTTGATTAATGAGGCAGAGCATCTTGAGGTGTTATTTCCTGATCTGGAGCGTCCGGCTGTGGATATGTATTTCACCTATCCGGAGCAGCGCAAGGGGTCGAAACGGATGGCGGCGCTACGGGATTTCTTATTGGAAAAGACTGAGAATTCAACGCTTTAGCTTATTGCCTACATACATAGTTATGCACCGCACCATTTTCGCCATGCGTTTTTCGCATAGCTAACCTTTAAAAATACCGCTACCCTTGAATCATTTTCAAGGTCTATAACATCCTCACCAGTTTTTCTGGCGAGGTCATTTTATGATCTCCGCGCTTTTGACAGCGCGAAACCTCCCTGTTCAACTCACCGGACCGCACGTTAAGTGTTTGGTCCGGTTTTTTTATGGGGGTTTTTATAATTTTTACGCTCGCGTTACTCGCTATTGCCTCGCGCAGCTTCGCTGCTCCGGCGGGGACGGCCTCTTTACGCTCGCGTTTCTCGCTAGTTTTTCGCGCTATACGCGCGCCTCGCACTTGCTCGGTACAATTTCAAATGTGTAACATTTGAAATCACTATTCTCCTGTCTATTTCAGTGCGTATATTTGCTGCGCTGCGATACGAAAAGCGTAACGAATGCATAAGGATTTTATGTTATAATTGAGACACTTATGCAGACGAAAAAACCTCTTATTGTATTGTTTAATCACGGCGGCGGAATGCGGGGGCTTGTCCCTGCGCATATTATGGCGCGGATTGAGGAAGCGACGGGGCTTCGCATGGCAGAGATGGTGGATGTGTTTGCCGGGCCATCGACGGGGGCGATCCTTAATGCCGGCCTGAATGTACCGCATGACCAAGACCTCAAACGCCCGAAATACCGCGCGCGGCATATGGTTCGGTTTTACGAGCGTGAGGGTTTACGCATTTTTCCGCCCGATCGGTTTCGGGATTTTCGCGGCTTTATTCATGATTTTAACAACCGGACGATGAAGATTAGCAAGCTGAACTCGCTGTTCCGCCACGGGCATTATGATCCGCAGCATCTCTCTTATTGCCTCAAGCAGCTTTACGGGAATACGAAGCTGCATGAATCCCTCAAAAGTTTGGTCATTCCGGTCTATAATATTGATGGCGAGCAATTGGAGATTGCCGAAGAAGCCGGTGAGGATGATGCCTCGCCGGTACGGACGAATAATAATTTTATTGATCGTGGCGGGCATGCGGTTTGGCTCAAGAATATGAAGATGCGCCGCAATCACCGCAAAACGCCGGATGTATCCTTGCATTCCGCGATTATGGGCTCGACGGCTGCGCCAAGCTATTTCCCCTGTCATCATTTTGAGGTTAAAGACCGCCACAGTAATGAATATCGCCATATTACGGGCATTGATGGGAGCATGTTTGATAATGCCTGCATCAGCTTTCATGGCGCGATCCGGCAGCATATCGAGGCGGATCAGCCCGTGATTATGATCGTTTTGGGGACGGGATTTACCCTGCGTTCGATTAACAAGGATCAATGGGATTCTTATGGCGGGCTTGGGGTGGTTGACCCGGTGAATGATTTGCCGCTGATTAATATTCTGTTCCACGCGCCGGAAAGTGCGTTGATGGAAAGCTTTACGCAGGAATTGGGATCAAACCTGCATGTGTTTAACAAGAGCCTGATTAACGATATCGGTCATCCCGATGTGCCGAGCACGGCGATTGATGATGCCTCGCCCGATAATTTGAAAAAAATGGGCGATTTCGCGAGCCGTATTATCGAAGAGAATCAAAAAAGCTTTGATCGCGTGTGCGAGGTTTTAGTGCGCAATCGCGATGCCTCGATCCATGGTGAAGAAGCTATGAAAAAGGGCTTTTTCGATATATTCAAATAAGCGCATATATTATCCACAAAGAATTTTCATATATTTCGCGGGTGCACAATATAATACATTTGGTTATGCGATAATCTGGCTATGAATAATTAATGGTTTCGTTCAAATGCCTGAAATTTTTGCTCAACCAAGACCACGGCTCTATGTAGATTATTTAAAGGGCTTTAAATCTAAGCTCGATTGGTGGCAATCGTTTATAAGTGACAACGCAAGAGACTATGGCCACCTATCGCGCGTTTACGGATTTGAAAACCCTCGATCAGACACGCATTTTCACCCTCCATCGAAAGCGCAAGCTAAAAACTTCTTTTGCGGGGATGTCCCGAACAAAGATGATGATGATACACCTTATATTGCCGTCGGCCACTCTTACGGGGGGCTATTGGCATTGGAAGAAATGCTTAATGAAAACTCAGGAAAGAGAATGGCCGATAAATATTCGGCCATTTTTTTATCTTCTCCTTTTTTGGGCGACCCGTATCACAACAACCCAGCCTTTAGAAAGTATTCCGAACTTACAAGATACAGGGATACACCTGTGGGAACAACTTATGCGGAGCGCGCAGGCACAAAGCTAATGAATGTATTTAACAGCTTTAGACGTCTAAAATGGGAGTTTTTAATGCGCTCACAATTCGATGAACGTCCCTTAGGAAGAGAGAGCCGTACTGAATACAAAAATATTTTAAAAGATGTTTGGGCAACCGCGACACAAGGGCTTTCAGAAAGTGTTTTTTCCGCAGACTTTAATGAGATACCAACGCATCCGCAATCACTTTTGTTACATGACACCGCAATGGATTTTCTTATCCGCTTTCATCGTCAAATGAGGCTTTCAAATCATCTTCGCAATACTCCTATTTTCATTGCAACGGGCAGAAATGATCCAGCCTGTGAAAATGAATATATTATGATGGTTGTTGATACCCTAAAAGATGCTGGTTTCAACGTACAGCATAGGGAGTTCAATACAGGCCATAACGGCCTCTTAGAGTGCCCTGACGCACAGGCCTTTTTCCGTCAATGGTGTGATGATGTTGAAGCTGGCAATTTAGGCCGTCAGAATTCAATGGCAGCAACAGCACAAGGACCAAAAACTGCAGCGCTAAGCCGCGACCGCTCCACCCTGCAACGCGGCACAAGCCCGTTTTATCCGCGTGCACGCCTCGGTTAAGGCTTCTTCGCTGGTGGCGTAGGAGATGCGGAAATAGGGGGAGAGGCCGAAGGCTTCGCCTTGGACGCAGGCTACGCCCTCGGATTCGAGGAGGTAGGTTACGAAATCTTCGTCGCTCTCGATAATTTTGCCCTCCGGTGTGGTTTTGCCGATGAGGCCTTCGCAAGATGGATAGACGTAGAATGCGCCTTCGGGCTTGATGCAGGTGATGCCGATCGCTTCATTGAGCATATCGACGACCATATCGCGGCGTGCCTTAAACGCGTCGTTGCGCGGGGCGAGGAAGCTTTGATCGCCATTCAGCGCGGTAACGGCGGCGGCTTGGGAGATTGAGGATGGGTTGGAGGTGCTTTGGCTTTGGATTTTTGCCATGGCTTTGATCAGCTCCACCGGCCCGCCGGCATAGCCGATGCGCCAGCCGGTCATGGAGTATGATTTGGATACACCATTGATGGTGAGGGTGCGATCGTAGAGCTTTGGCTCGACCTGCGCGGGGGTGCAGAATTTGAAACCGTCATAGACGAGGTGCTCATACATATCATCCACCATCACATAAACATGCGGGTGTTTGAGGAGGATATCGGTCAGCGCCTTCATCTCGTCCCAGCTATACGCGCCGCCCGTTGGGTTAGAGGGGGAGTTGAGGATGAGCCATTTTGTTTTGGGTGTGATGGCGGCGTCCAGATCGGCGGGTTGGAGTTTGAAGTTGTTCTCCGCCGTGCAAGCGATTGGCACGGGCGTGCCTTCGGCCAATAGGGTCATATCGGGGTAGCTTACCCAATATGGCGCGGGGATAAGCACTTCATCACCTGGATTAACCGAAGCCATTAAAGCGTTGTAAAGAACTTGCTTTCCGCCTGTGCCAACCGTGATTTGATTGCGTTCGTAGGATAGGTCATTATCGCGTTTGAATTTTGCGATAATGGCGTCTTTTAGCGCGGACGTTCCATCGACGGCGGTGTATTTTGTATCGCCTGCGTCAATTGCGGCCTTTGCCGCTTCCTTAATGAAGTCCGGCGTGTCGAAATCCGGTTCACCCGCGCCGAGGCCGATTACATCGCGCCCCGCTGCTTTCAGCTCCTTTGCCTTGTTTGTTACGGCAATGGTGGGGGATGGTTTGATACGGCTGAGGCGGTCGGCGATGAAGGGCATGGCTATCCTTTTAATGTTTTGGTTGCATAAGATACTATATTTTGTAAGCAAGAGTTGCGCGTCTATCAAGCTTTGATGTAGATATTAGGGTGTAAATTCACCTATGCAGATTATTTCATGAAAGAGCTTTTATCAAAAACCGGACTTTTGAAAAAAATCGCCATCTCGGCGGTGATTTTGGTTGCGCTCGTTTTCATGATGGATACTTCAAAGCTGCGTTTTACGTTGGATGACATCCATAATGATGCATGGGCGATTGCCGCCGGTTTTATTTTCGTGCAGATTTTGGCGCTATCTTATCGGTGGCTCAAGCTGATTAATTTTTACGAGCGGAAGATTACCTTTCGCAATGCGGTGAAGGTGAATTTGGCGAGTTTATTGGCGAATTATCTGTTCATCACGTCGGTTGGCGGCATTGTTGTTCGCGTTGCGATGAGTGTTAAGAGCAGGGTTTCGCTTATCCGCTCTATTGCGGCGACAGGGTTGGATCGGCTGTTTACGTTGTTTGCGCTTTTGCTTTTGACGCTGATATTCCTGCCGATTTTGGGGCAGATTGTTTCGACGGATGTTTTTCACAAGACGGTGTTTTTGCTTTTGCTATGCGCGGCGGGGGCGGTGGTTTTGACGTTGATTTTATTCGAAGCGCCACGGCGAAAGATTATTTTCTCGCATCGTAAAGTTGCGATGGTGTTTGGGTATTTGCGCTCTGTCTTTACCAATACGGATGTTTTTGCCCGCATTACGGCGGCAAGTTTGATTGGACAGCTTGCATATTTTGCTGCTGTTTATACTGTTTTGGTTTCTATCGGGGCGGAATTTTCGTGGCTACATTTTTTGGCCGTAATTCCGGTGATTACGATTGTTGCGAGCTTGCCCATTGGCTATGGCGGATGGGGCATTCGGGAGGGAGCGTTTGTTTATGGGCTCGGGTTCATAAGCGTTCCGATAGAAACGGCATTCGCCGCCTCCATTCAAATTGGCCTTATTAGCATGGCCGCCACGATTATGACGGGTGTCCCTGCCCTTTTGCTTACCTATGATGTTCGTCAAAAAATTGTCCAGCGTTTGAAAAATTCGTAAATGGTTTTACATTATCTTCCGCGTCTTATGTTGCTCGCGCTTGCCATTTTTTTGCA
Organism: Alphaproteobacteria bacterium; assembly: GCA_050633165.1. Lineage (GTDB taxonomy): Bacteria > Pseudomonadota > Alphaproteobacteria > Micavibrionales > Micavibrionaceae > TMED27. Next base: position 9,855 of record JBOEFZ010000021.1, read on the forward strand.
GGTTCAACTAACGCTGTTTGCGCATGAGGGGTATGAAGGTTTGCGGGTGAGTATTGCGGATTTATTGCTCCCCTTTGCCGGTATCGGCATCTTAGTGAGCCTTGCCTTGAAACGCAGCGCGTGGCCGCGATGGGAGACGCCATTCGGCTATTGGGCGCTTGCCCTGCTCAGCCTTTGTTTTGCGGGTGCGATTTTGCAATTCTATCATTTGCACGGGCATTTTAATATGTGGGGGATGCTTAATAAAGGGGTGGGCTGGCTTGTTCTACTTGCCTATGTCGCGATGGGGGCATGGTTTATCGGGAATATGGCTTTGCGTGATATTTATCGCTGGTTTGTGTTGCCGTTTTTGGCCTTTATGATTGGTGCATTTTGTATCGAAGCGGCGTTGAGGGTTTTATTCTATGAACTGCTATATGCCGAATTTATCTTTCACGGCATCAATCTTGGCTATGATCTATCCGGTTTTATGGTGAACCGGAATGCCTATGCGTTTTTATACTTATCCGCCATGGTTTTGGGGGGCGTTTTATTGACGGCGCGCACCTCTTTAAACCGTTACGAAATTATTTTATTCAAATCATTTTATTTTTTCGTGCCGTTGTTTTTAACGCTTAATTTATCGCGTAGCGCGCTTTTGATCCTTATCCCTTTGTTGGTGTTTTTATGCGTAAAAAATTGGCGTTTTGTTGTGCGGCAGGTTTTACCGCTGTTTCTTATCGGCGCGCTATTTATACCACTGATGAATTTAAAAACTGCGACAAAGACCATACAAAATTTTGATACCATTGAAAAAATCCACGATATTTCACAGGGTGGCGAAACGGCGAAAGAAGACCTTTATACTGGCGATCGTTTACGCCTTCGGGTGTTGGAGGATGCGTGGGTATTGATACAAGAACGGCCGATTACCGGATCGGGGCTTGGCGGCTTGCTGCATTACCAGCAAGAAGCGACGCGTAAGCAGCCGACGATCATGGATAATACCATGCTTTGGGTTTTGACGGAGATGGGTGTGATCGGGTTGGTTACGTTTTTGGGGGTGTATGGCGCTATGCTGGTTACGCTTTATAGGCAAAACAGCGGCGATAAAGAGCATGAGGTTTTTATCCGCGCGGTGTTTTTTATGCTCATTGGGTTCGGGATATTTTCCCTGACGCATGAGGTTTTTTATTCACGGTTTTTGTGGTTTTTCCTCGGGCTCGGGCTTGCCGTGCCGTTTAGTATGCGTCAGCAGCGATCAAAGGTTTGAGCGTGTCTAAGACTTCGGGGATTTCTTTGTTAAAAACAATGTCGTTCTCTTTGAAGAATTGCGCGAGCGGTACGAGGAGCGGGTCTTTCAGCCCTTCGATTAGGTAGCTCTGCAAACGCGGGATGTGTTTTAGGTAGCTATCATTGCCATCCATCGCCGCCATTTTGATGAATTGCCCGATGACGCGGCAATGAAATTGGGTGGCGAGGATGCGGTACCATGCGCGGAAATTTTCGTCTTTTGCGTCGAGGATCGCGGCCTTGATATCGGCGGGGATGTCGGCGCGGGCATCTTCGAGGAGGTTGGCGAGATCATACGGCGCGGGACCGATCATTGCCCCTTGGAAATCCAATATTCCGCAACGTTTCACGCCGCCTTCTTTGGGGAGATACATCAGGTTTTCGGCGTGGTAATCAACATGTACGAAAGTTTGGGGGCATAAGGGGAGTGTGCCTTCTATCCCCGCCCAAACACTGCGGTATGCCTCGACCAGACCCGCTTCATTCGCCTGCCCGCGTAGCAATGGCAGGTAATAATCGATGATGCGGCGGTGGCGAAGATGGACGTGGCTATCATAATATTGCGGGAGGTCGAGAGGGCAGTTTTGCGCGGCGATATGCTCTAGCGTTTTTGCGGCAACGTCATACAGATCATGCGCATTTTCGCCCGACAAAACCGCGTATTTGAAGCAGATACCGCCGAAATCCTCGAGGATCAGGAGGCCGCGCTCCGCATCTATTGCATAAATATCGGGGGCATTTGCGCCAATCTCATTCAGCCATTTCGAGATGCGGACAAAATCCGCAATGCTGTGCCCCGGTGTGGATTGGGGGGAATGGTCGGGCACGGTTTCCATGAGGATGGCGGTTTGCTCGCCTTTCCTGAGGCGGAAATAGCGGCGGATAGAGGAATCCTGCCCTACCGTGCTAATAATGCTCCAGCCATGCGTTTGCAAAAATTGCTCGCGTTCACTCACTTTACAGTAATTCTCTTCTTTTAACGCTGTGTTTAACATGTAGCCGTATCATTTTAAAAGCGGGCACTTCTGCAAATTGCCGTTTTTTAAAAAACCTCCTCAAAGTACTCTTTGTACGTTGTCGTCGCTTTTTTAAAAAGCCGACAATTTTCGATGACTGCCCGCTTCTAAACTGAAACGACTATAAACTCTTTATAGAATGCGCAGCGGATCTGCTGCAAGTTTTTGTGTCGATTATGACTTTGTTTCTTTACGGGATGCGATCGAATTAATCGCATTGATGTGGCCTTGGGATACGCGCGCGCGACCGCCCAAGGGTGTGTTGTTTTCAAGGCCGAAAACTTCGGATGACGTGCTGGCGACAGCCTTAAGCAGCTCTACGCCGAAATCATTTCCGGCGGGTTGCCTTTGTTTTGCGGGGGCTTTTGGCTTGGCTTGCGCTCTTGCTTTTGCGGCGCGGCCGGAGACGACGCGTTCGATGTTATAGGCTGCGATACCGCTCAGGTGGGATTTAGTGAGGCCGAGGAGAAGCTGCTGATCCTCTATCGCCCATGCAATCAACTGCTCCCGCGTGCGAGCGGTGTTGCCATTATGAAGCTTTAACGCTTCGACGATTTTGCGTTCTACGTATTCGAGACTCATATTTATAGTGTCGCATATTTGATGAGATTTTGGAAGGATTGCGTTTTTTGTTGACATATTGTTTTTTTTGCTAATTTACATTATGGCAAAGATAGATTCATATTCTAAAAACATGCGGCGCGGTGGGCATCCATTAAGCGATAGAGAAGTGTCACCCCTATCCGAATTTGCGCGTGTGGTAGACTTATCCATCGACGATGCCGAAAGAATTGCACAAAATCCAACAGACCACGGCGTGAACGCAGAAAAAGCCGCGCAGCTTGTTGGTGCCATTTCTGCCGAATGGGGTGATCTTGATACGTTTCGTATGTGCAACGGCTATGAGAGCTTTGAGTAATTCTCGGCTTTGCGAGCGTAGCGAAGCAATCCAGCTCCTACACTGCCCCGATGGCTTTGGTGATGGATTGCCGCGTCGGCACAAAGCAAATCAAAGATTTGTTTGTTTTTAAAAAGCGAACAAATGCTTTGCATTTGCTTCGCGCCTCCTCGCAATGACGGTTATAGGTTAGCCAATTCGTTCACCAATGCTTTCACGCCCTTAGTGCGGGCTTTTAAGTTTTCCCAGCCGTGTATGATGGTGATTTTTTGGTCTGGTCTTAATTTTACGGTGCCGGATTTGGATGTCATCCAGTGCATGAGGGATTCTATATTGGGTGGACAATCGTTGTGGAAGGCTAATACCGCGCCTTTTGGGCCGGCTTCTATGGATGCAATCCCTGCCCGCTTACAGGTTTGTTTTATGGTGACGATATCGAGGAGGTTTTGCACTTCTTCGGGGAGATCGCCGAAGCGGTCGATGAGCTCGGCGGCGAAGGATTCGAGGTCGTCAGGTTCGATTAATTCCGCGATGCGGCGGTAAAGGCTCATCCGTACGCCGAGGTCGGGGACGTAGGTTTCGGGGATGAGGACGGAGGTGCCGATATTGATTGTCGGGCTCCAGCCCCCACTTGCTAAAGAATCTTCGGGAAGGTCATCGAGGCTTACGCCTTCTCTTGCCAAGGCTACGGCTTCTTCGAGCATTTCTTGGTAGAGCTCCACGCCGATTTCGCGGATATGGCCGGATTGTTGATCGCCCAGCAGGTTCCCTGCCCCGCGTATATCCATGTCGTGGGAGGCGAGTTGGAAGCCGCTGCCTAAAGTATCTAAGGTCTCCATAACTTCGAGGCGTTTTTGCGCTTGGGGGTTTAAGATACCTTTTGGTGGGTAGGTGAGGTAGGCGTAGGCGCGGACTTTGCTGCGCCCGATACGTCCGCGAATTTGGTAGAGTTGGGCGAGGCCGAACATGTCCGCGCGGTGGACGATCATGGTGTTTGCGGTCGGGATATCAATGCCGCTCTCAATAATGTTGGTCGCCAGAAGCACGTCATATTGCCCGTCATAAAAGGCGGTCATGCGGTCTTCGAGGTCGGCGGGGGGCATTTGCCCGTGAGCGGTGATGACTTTGATTTCGGGGATGTGCTCTTTGAGTGCATCCTCTAGCTCTTGCATATCCGCAATGCGGGGGCAGACGTAAAAAGATTGTCCGCCGCGATAATGTTCGCGCAATAGAGCCTCGCGGATGATCATCATATCGGTGGGCATGACGAAGGTACGCACGGCAAGGCGGTCAACGGGCGGCGTGGTGATGAGGGACATTTCCTTCACCCCCGTTAGCGACATTTGCAGGGTGCGCGGAATGGGCGTAGCGGTGAGGGTCAGGATATGGACATTGGCTTTTAGCTCTTTAATCCGTTCCTTTTGCTTTACGCCGAAACGTTGTTCTTCATCAACGATGAGCAGGCCGAGATTATCGAACTTAATGCTATTGGCGAAAAGGGCGTGCGTGCCGATGACGATGTTCACAGAGCCGTCTTTAAGGCCGTCTTTGGTTTGGGTGGATTCTTTTGCCGTGACCATGCGGCTGAGCTGTTCGATGCGTAGGCCTGATCCTTCGAAACGCTTCATGAAATTCATGTAATGTTGGCGCGCGAGGAGCGTTGTGGGGGCGACGATGGCGACTTGGTAGCCATCCATGGCGGCGACGTATGCGGCGCGGATGGCGACTTCGGTTTTGCCGAAACCTACGTCACCGCACACAAGGCGATCCATGGGGTGTGTTCCGGCCATGGAGTCCAGCGTGTCGCGGATGGCGCGCTCTTGATCCTCGGTTTCGGCGTAGGGGAATTTGGCGGCGAAGGCGTTGTATTTTTCGGGGGCAATTTCAATCGGGTCTGATTTTTTAAGCGTGCGTTTTGCGGCGAGCTTTAAGAGCCCGTCCGCCATTGCCATGAGGTCTTTTTTGACGCGGGCTTTGCGCGCTTGCCACCCTGCCCCGCCGAGCTTGTCGAGCTGGGTTGTGCCCCCACTTCCTGTAGAGTCAGAGCCGAAGCGGGAGAGGACATCGATGTTTTCGACAGGGACGAAGAGCTTATCCCCGCCCGCATATTCGATCTTCAGGCAGTCATGATGGATTTTGCCGATGGTGACGGTTTCAAGGGATAGGAATTTTCCGATGCCGTGGTCGATATGGGTGACGAGATCGCCCTCATCGAGGGCGGAAACTTCGCGTAGGAAGTTATCGGCCTTTTTGCGTTTCGCCGCTTTGCGGGAGAGGCGGTCGCCGAGGATGTCTTGCTCGGTCAGGACGGCGAGATCGGGGGCGGTGAAGCCGTGATCGAGGGCGAGGATTGTGAGGCCGATCTCATAGGGTTTTAGGTTTTTAAGCTGGGCGGGGTCTTGGATAACGTGGATGTTGGTGATGTTTGCGCCTTCCATCATGGTTTGGAGGCGTTGGAGAGAGCCTTCGGAATAGGCGGCGATCAATATCTTTTTGTCATTGCGAGCGCAGCGAAGTAATCCATCTTCCGCTTCATCCGATGGTGCAGGTGATGGATTGCCGCGTCGTGATGCTCCTCGCAATGACGATAAATGTAGTTTTAGCTCGCCCATAACATCGCCATCGGGGAGCGCGCGGATATCGGCGAAGTCGCGGGCTTTTTTGCCCTGCGGCGCATCATCGGATGGCGCAGCGAAGGGGGATAAAAATGCCGCATCGGTAATTGCCGCGCTCCATTCGCCATCATTCATATAGAGCGCATCGGTCGGGATGGGGCGGTAGAGCGAGCCGGACAGGCTCACATCTTTTGACTTTTTCGCCGTGATTGATTGCATGAGGGTGATGCGCGATTGATAAAAATCGCGTACCTGCTCATCCCGCTCTTCATGCGCGCGGCGGACATGGTGGTCTAGGGTCAGGCTATGGCTTCCGGCGTAATCGAGGATTGTGCCCATCCCCTCATAAAAGAGCGGGAGCCAATGCTCCATCCCGTTATAGCGCCGCCCTTCGGATATCGCATCATAGAGCGGATCGTTGCTGACCATGCCGAAGGCCTCGCGGTAGGCTTTGCGGAAGCGTTCGATTGATGCCTCATTGAGGAAATATTCGCAGGCGGGTTGGAGGGAGAATTGCGCTACATCTTTATGGGTGACCTGGCTGAGCGGGTCAAAGGCGCGGATAGTTTCGATTTCATCGTCGAACAGGTCAAGGCGTAACGGCTCTTCATAGCCGCTGGGGAATAGATCAATAATGCCGCCGCGCATGGCGTACTCTCCTGCCTCGCGCACAGTTTCGGTGCGGGTGTAACCGTTTTGGGTGAGGAAGTTTTGCAAGGTTTCGACATTCAACGTGCCGCCCTTTTTCGCGATGAAGGACGCGCCTTGCAGGGCGGATTGCGGCATGACGCGTTGCGTTATCGCGTTGATGGTGGTGAGGAGGATGCGGGGGTAGCGTTTGGCCTCCCCTTGCCATGCGAGAAGCTGGGTTAATGCGCTCACCCGTTTTGCGACGATGTCGGCGCTTGGCGATACACGGTCATAGGGGAGGCAATCCCATGCGGGCAACTCAATCACCGCAACATCGGGGGCGAAGAAGGTGAGGAGTTCTTTTAGGCTCGCAAGGCGAGTATCGTCCAGCGCGACATGCACGAGGATTTTATCCTCCGGCATGATCGCGCGCGCGTGCTCGGCGAGGATGCGGGCATCTTGCCCTTCAATCGCGCCGTGGATTGTGTTTTCGGTATTGTCCGTGATTGTCTGCGCGGCTTCCATAGGAGCGTTTATAGCCCGCAAAAATGGTAAAAACAACGCAAATACTTCGCTACGTCATTGCACGGCCAAGGGAACCTTGAGACCGTACAATCCATCTCGCTTAGTATTCTAGATTACACGCATAAAGCGTGTAATGACGATTAGGCATTTTTGTATTTATGGGCTTTCAGGCTTTCAAAAACCGTGCTTTTGACGGTGTCAGGTTCGGGTTCTTTGCCGGTGATCCAGTTATAGAGGTTGGGGTCGTTTTCTTTGAGGATTTCTTCGAAGGTGGAGAGTTCGTCTTCGCTCATCGTGGGTACGTGTTTTTTGGCGAACGAGCCGAGGATGAGATCCATTTCCTTTGTCCCACGATGGTCGGAGCGGAAGATGAGTTTGCGGCGGGTGTTCTCGATTATTTCGGACATATCACTATTCACTCTATGCTTACAAAAAGCCCTTATGCGTTTTTAGGAATTCGATTTCTTCGGGCGTGCTTTGCCGTCCTAAAACTTCGTTGCGGTGGGGGAAGCGGCCGAATTTTTCGATGGGGGTATAGTGGCGTTTGGCGTACATGTCGCCGGCGGGATTTTCATGTGCCATCGCGCCGAACAGTTCGAGTGAGCGTTTTTGGTCGGAGAGGGTTTCACTATGTTGGAACGGGAGGTAGAGGAAGCCGCGCTGGGCGGGTTCTAGAACTTGGTCAAAACCTTTATGGACGGCTTCTTTGGCGATGAGGAGTGCGCGTTCGTCGCTGGCGAAGGATTTTGGTGTGCCGCGGAACATGTGACGCGGGAATTGGTCGAGGACGATAATAAGGGCAAGCGCGCCATCGGGCGATGTAGCCCAGTGGTTGGAGAGGCCTTCATTTGCCATGTCGTGGGTGATGCCGAAACGCTCAAAGATTTCGGTATCGACGGCATCCGATTGTTGGAACCATTGTTGGGGGTCAAGTTCCTCGAACCAGAAATGCAGGACTTCATGTTGTGAGTCTTTCATAGCGTAAGACTAGCACCACTTTGAATGATTGAGAAACAAGAAAATTTTAACACGAAGTCCGAAGAAGTATGCACAAAGTTCACGAAGCCTTTTATTTAAGTACTTCGAAACTTCGTGCCTGCCTTCGTGGGCTTCGCGTTAAATGCCGCAGAGACAAAATCCCCTTAATGGACGTCTTTCCAGATGCGTTTTTTGACACGGTAGAAAATTCCGGTGAAGACGAGGAGGAAGAGGATGACTTGCAGGCCGATGCGCTTGCGGTCTTCCATCTCTGGCTCTGCTGCCCATGTCAAAAAGTGTGCGACATCGCGGGCATATTGGTCGAGCGTTTCGGGGCTACCGTCTTCAAAAGCGATTTGCCCGTCGGAGAGTGGCGCGGCCATCGCGATGACGTGGCCGGGCATGTATTTATTCCAATGCTGCCCTTCCATTAATTCCGCGCCGTGTTTGGCGGGGTCATCATATCCGGTGAGGATACCGTAGACGTAGTTTGATCCGTCTTTGCGTGCCTTTGTGATAAGGGATAGATCGGGCGGGAACGAGCCGTTTGCAGCCTTGGCGGCTTCTTTGTTCGGGTATGGGGACGGGAATGGGTCGGAAAGGCGCGCGGTGCGCTCGAACATTTCACCTTCCGCGTCCGGTCCGTCAATCACGGTATATTCGGCGGCGATGTTTTTGATTTGCCCTTCGTCATAGCCCAAGGCCTCAAGATTGCGGAAATAGATACGCTTCATGGAGTGGCATGCGGCGCAGACTTCCTTGTAAACCTTATACCCACGTTGCAGGGCGGCTTTGTCGTATGTACCGAATGGGCCGTTAAAGCTCCAATCCTGTTTGGGTGGTTTTACGCTATCACCTGCGGCGAAGGCCGATGGTGCGGCAATAATAAGGGCTAAAGCGGTTAAGAGAATACGGGATGTCATTATTCTGCAACCTCCGGTTTTGCATTTTTCTTTTCTTGGTCAGCCAGTACGGCCTCGTGGATGGATTTAGGGAGTTCTTTGCCCTTTTCAACCTTACTCAGGATCGGGAGGATCACGAGGAAATAGGCGAAGTAATAGCCCGTCGCGGCAAGGCCGAGGATTGACAACGGAACGCCGAACAATGCTGCATCCGCACTTTGTGATCCGGCATAGCCGAGGAAGATGAAGATCACGAGCTGGAGCAATAATAGCTTTTTATATGTTGGGCGGAAACGTGCGGAGCGGATGGGGTGGCTGTCGAGCCAAGGGAGCACGAACCACAGGAGGATCGAGCCGAACATCGCAATCACGCCGCCGAGTTTCGCATCAAGGATGGTGAGATCCGTGAGCAGCGGAATTTTACCGTTCAGGACAAAACCAAGTCCGGCAATGACCAAACCAATGGAAAGGAGGATTGGTTGCGGTGTCATGTCCTTAAATGTAGGGAGCTTCATGCCGATGAGCATTTTTGCAACGCCTGCGCCAAAATTCCAGAAGAAGGGCATAAACATCACGCCTAGACCGCCGAGCATCACGAGGTTTGTTTCAAACGTAATCGCACGAAGAATTGCGTAGAATGGAAGGAAGTACCATTCAGGAACAATATGCGCCGGCGTCACAAGCGGGTCAGCCGGAATGTAGTTATCAGGATGCCCGAGAGAATTGGGGAGGTAGAAGATAAAGACAGCGTAGATCGTGATAAAGGCGAGCAAGCCGAATGTATCTTTCATTGTGTAGTAAGGGTGGAAGGGCAGCGTGTCTTTCTCGCTCTTTGGCTCAAGCCCTGTCGGGTTGTTTGAACCGGTGATATGCAGCGCCCAAACATGCAAGAACACAACCGCGAAGATCACGAATGGTAGTAGGTAATGCAGCGCGAAGAAGCGTGTGAGCGTTGGGTTATCAACGCTGAAACCACCCCAAAGAAGGGTCACAATGCTCTCACCGACCACGGGAATGGCGGAGAAGAGGTTTGTGATCACGGTCGCGCCCCAAAGGCTCATCTGCCCCCAAGGGAGGACGTAACCGATGAACGCGGTTGCCATCATAAGCAGGAAGATTGCCACGCCGAGCATCCAAAGAAGTTCGCGCGGGCGTTTATATGATCCGTAATACATGCCACGGAAAATATGGATATAGACCGCCATAAAGAAGAAGGACGCACCGTTCATATGAATGTAGCGAATGAGCCAGCCGCCGTTAACATCGCGCATGATACGCTCAACCGCGTCGAAAGAGAGATTTGTATCGCCCGTGTAATGCATCGCGAGGACGATACCCGTTACGATCATCGTCACGAGCATGAACATCGCAATCGCGCCAAAATTCCAAAAATAGTTGAAATTGCGTGGTGTCGGGAAGACACCATATTCTTTTTGCATCAAGGTAAAGACGGGAAGGCGCTCGTCAATCCAGTCTACTACGGGGTTATCAAATTTTTCTCTTGGTCCTGATCCCATTTTAAAATCCTTTAGAAATCTTTATTCTTATCCAATTTTGATCAAAGTATCGCTGACGAATTCGTATGGCGGTACGGCGAGGTTCTTTGGCGCGGGGCCTTTGCGGATGCGGCCTGACGTATCATAATGTGAGCCGTGGCATGGGCAGAACCAGCCATTAAAATCGCCGTGCGCTTCGCTCATCTTTTGCCCTGTCGGGACGCAGCCAAGATGCGTACAGATACCTACGACCACGAGCCATTCGTCTTTTTGGACGCGATCATCATCATTTTGTGCATCGATGAGCGTTTCAACATCAACCGCTTTGGCTTGTTCGATCTGCTCGGGTGTGCGGCGTTTGATGAAGACGGGTTTGCCTTGCCACATTTCGGTTTTGGCTTGGCCGGGTTGAAGGTCGCTAATATCAACCTCAATCGTGGCAAGCGCCAGCGTGTCTTTCGCCGGATTTAAGGAGTTTACAAGCGGCGTTGCAACACATGCCGCGCCAACCGCACCCATTGCGGCGGCGGAGAGTTGCAGGAAGTCGCGTTTGGTTTCGTCTTGTGCTTCGTTATTGGTATCTGATTTGTCTTTTTTTGCCATGTCTCACATTTCTCATGAAAGAAAACTTATTAGAATCGTAAAGCTTTTTACTTTTCTCTTTATAAAGTATCAAGCCTCTTATATCCATACTGTTAAATAATTTATTCAAAATAGTTTTTATGGATCAACCGCCGCTTCGATTTGCCTTATACCAGCCTGACATTCCGCAAAATGTCGGGGCGGCAATCCGTTTGTCGGCTTGCCTTGGGCTGGGGATGGACATTATCGAGCCGTGCGGCTTTCCATTTAACGATCGCAAAATAAAGCAAGCGGCGATGGATTACATGACTTTGGTCAATTATACGCGGCATTCTTCGTGGGATAGGTTTTATGAAGACAAGGAAGGAGCGCGGGTTGTGTTGATGACGACGAAAGCCAGCGTTCCTTATACCGACTTTAAATTTCAGCGCGGTGATATTTTGCTCGCGGGGCGGGAAAGTGCGGGCGTGCCGGATGATGTGCATGATGCGGTGGATGGGCGCGTAATCATACCGATGCATGGTGAAGCGCGCAGTTTGAACATTATTAATGCCAGCGCAATGATATTGGGTGAGGCGTTGAGACAGATTACGCGAGAGCAATAATAACGTGTCATCCCCGCGGCGTTGCGAAGCAGCGCTTAAACGGCGGGGATCCAGTAAAGGCAGTAGCAAAGCTGCTGACATATGGATCCCGTTCGTGCAAAACGCCTTCGGCGTTGCCAACGGGATGACGTTTTAATGAAAGGAAAGAATATGAATTGGGATGAGAAGAAAGTTTTGGCGGCGGATTGGTTTGCGCAATTGCGGGATCAGATTTGTGCGGAGTTCGAGGCGATTGAGGATGAGCTTAGCGGTGGGAATGCGCCGCAATTGGCGATGAATGCGGGACGGTTTGAGCGCACGCCGTGGGATCGGGAACAAAGCGACCAGCCGAATGAGAGTGGATCGATCCTTAATGGCGGCGGCGAGATGTCGGTGATGCGCGGACGTGTGTTTGAGAAGGTTGGCGTGAATATATCCCAAGTGCATGGCGTCTTTGCGCCGGAATTTGCGGCGAAGATACCAGGGGCGGAGGAGAGTGATGGCGCGTTTTGGGCGTGTGGGGTTTCCCTCGTGGCGCATATGCATAGCCCGCTTGTTCCCGCGACGCATATGAATACGCGGATGATTGTGACCTCCAAGGGATGGTTTGGCGGCGGGGCGGATTTAACGCCGATGCGCGAGAATGATACGGATACGGCGGCGTTTCATGCGGCGCTTAAGGCCAATTGCGATGCGCATGATGCGGATTATTATAAGGAACATAAAGAATGGGCGGATCGGTATTTCTTCCTTCCCCACCGCAATGAGGCACGGGGCGTTGGCGGGACGTTTTATGATTATCTCGATTCGGGTGATTGGGAGGCGGATTTTTCCTATACGAAGGGGACGGGATTGGCGTTTAA
>JBOEFZ010000022.1:0-13855 GCA_050633165.1 Alphaproteobacteria bacterium
GGTTCACTTTCTTTGGAGGCTATCCGCAATGGAGAAGGAAATATTAGATCGTACTAAACCCCCCGTCACCGTGGGAACGATTGGTCACGTTGACCATGGTAAGACGACATTGACGGCTGCGATTGCCCAAAAATACGGTGCTGGTGAAGCGGTTGACGCGATTGATAAGGCGCCCGAAGAAAAAGCGCGCGGTATCACAATCTCAACGGCGCACGTTGAATATGAGACAGAGAACCGCCACTACGCGCACGTTGATTGCCCGGGTCACGCGGACTACGTGAAGAACATGATCACAGGTGCGGCGCAAATGGATGGCGCGATCCTCGTGGTTAACGCGGCTGATGGTCCGATGCCACAAACACGTGAGCACATCTTGCTTGCGCGTCAGGTTGGTGTTCCTGCGCTTGTCGTCTACCTCAACAAAGTTGATCAGGTTGACGATGAAGAGCTTCTTGAGCTTGTTGAAATGGAAGTTCGCGAGCTTCTTTCCTCATACGACTTCCCTGGCGATGATATTCCAATCATCAAGGGTTCTGCGCTCGCTGCTGTTGAAGGCCGCGATCCTGAGATTGGTGAGAACTCCATCGTTGAATTGCTTGCTGCTGTTGATGATTACATCCCGACACCTGCGCGTGATACAGACAAAGATTTCTTGATGCCTGTTGAAGACGTGTTCTCGATCTCTGGTCGTGGAACAGTTGTTACGGGCCGTATCGAAACCGGTGTTGTTAATGTTGGTGATGACATCGAAATCGTTGGTATCAAAGATACACAAACAACAACCTGTACTGGTGTTGAAATGTTCCGTAAGCTGCTTGATCGCGGCGAAGCGGGTGACAATGTTGGTGTTCTTCTTCGCGGAACGAAGCGCGAAGATGTTGAGCGCGGTCAGGTTCTTTGTAAGCCTGGTTCAATCACACCACACACAAAATTCGTTGCCGAAGCTTATATCCTTTCCAAGGATGAAGGCGGACGCCACACACCATTCTTCTCCAACTATCGCCCACAATTTTACTTCCGCACAACGGATGTAACCGGCGAATGTGCGCTTCCAAGCGGTACAGAAATGGTGATGCCTGGTGATAACATCAACAATCTCGAGGTAACACTCATCGCCCCAATCGCGATGTCCGAAGGCCTCCGCTTCGCGATCCGCGAAGGCGGCCGCACAGTTGGTGCGGGCGTTGTGTCCAAGATTGTTGAGTAAATCGCTCACACAGTAAGAATTTCAAAAGGCCGGAGATTAATCCGGCCTTTTTTATTGCGTATATTTTTTAAAAACCATCTTGAAAAACACAACATATAGTGTTTTATTATTTTTATCGCTACAATATGTGGCGATATTCTTTTGCGGGTGTTTAGGTGTTCTGCTTTAAACTTATCCCCGTTATTCACTCCATAATTTGATGAATGACTCGGTTTTCCGTGAAAGAATTCTAAACTTAACCATATAAGAATCGCTGATTAGATATTTTAGGAGAAAACCATGCCTTCAAACGCACCCGCTTCCAATTCCCGCCTTTTGCAGGAACGCCATGTTTACAAACCCTTCCTCTATCCATGGTGTTACGAAGCATGGCTGACGCAGCAACGTATCCATTGGCTTCCCGAAGAAATTCCAATGGCCGAAGATGTGCGTGATTGGAAAAAGAACCTAACGCCGTCCGAAAAAAACCTAATGACGCAGATTTTCCGTTTCTTCACCCAAGCGGATATCGAGGTCAATAACTGCTATATGAAGCATTATTCCCAAGTCTTTGGCCCTGTCGAAGTGCAGATGATGCTGTCGGCTTTCTCGAACATCGAAACCGTGCATATTGCGGCTTATTCCCATCTTCTCGATACAATCGGTATGCCGGAAGTCGAATATTCCGCCTTCCTTGAATATAAGGAAATGAAGGACAAATTCGATTACATGCAGGATGTATCGATGAAAAATCCACGCGATATCGCCAAGACAATGGCGATGTTCGGTGCGTTTACCGAAGGCTTGGCGCTTTTTGCATCCTTTGCCATTCTCATGAACTTTCCGCGCTTTAATAAAATGAAGGGCATGGGTCAGGTTGTGACATGGTCGGTGCGTGACGAGACGCTGCATTGCCTTTCAATGATCCGTCTGTTTAATACATTCATTGATGAGCATCCTGATATCTGGGATGACGAGCTGCGTGCGGAAATCCGCGAATGCTGCGAAATTACGGTTGAGCATGAAGATGCGTTTATCGATCTATGTTTCGAAATGGGCGAGATTGAGGGCATGAAGCCCGAGGACGTAAAGCAATATATCCGCTATATCGGCGATCGTCGTTTGCAGCAGCTCAATATGGAGCCGATTTACGGCGTAACCGAAAACCCGCTGCCTTGGATGGATGAGATGTTGAATGGGGCGGAGCATACGAATTTCTTCGAAAACCGCGCAACGGAATATTCCAAAGCCTCCACCGAAGGGACATGGGAGCAAGTGTTCGAAAGCGATATCTTTAGCGGAAACTACGCCAAACCCGCCGATGCGGATGACGACGTCGCCGCTGCGGAATAAAAACCTTTCCTGAAAAAGAAAAACCGCCGTTTCTCCTTTCGGCGGTTTTTTATTGTGTTTATACTGCGATATATGACGTGGAATATTGATATTGCAAATATAGGGTTAATGGTTTTGGCCTGCGCTTTGGCTTATATCCTTCCGTTCGAGCTTGTGCTTCTTTCTTATGCTTTTCTCGGCCCTGCGCATTATTTGACGCAAATTTCATGGATGCATGACCGTCAATATTTTGCCGATAAACCCTGGTTATGGCTGCCGGCGAGCGTTATTTCCATCCTTATTATTCTTGTCTTGTTTGTGTTTAACAACGATGCCTTTCTTATATATATCCTTTATGCGTTTGCATTGGCGGGGGGAATTGGCGTTGCGTTATCACGGTCGAATAAGGCCATTATTGCCCTGATCGTTGCAATTACGGCGGGGTTTTTCGGAGCGCATTTGATTGAGCCTGCCTTTACACTCGGCACAATTATCTTATTGCCGACGGTGATACATATTTACGTTTTTACCGGCGCGTTTATGCTCTTTGGCGCTATGAAATCGCGCAATAAATGGGGCATCATATCCTTTGCCGTATTTTTGATTTGCGGCGGTGGGTTTTTTATCTTCACTCCGGCCGATAACATGTTCCTCCCTGCCTTTGTCGGTAATAACATTACCTTGTTCGCCGGTGTTGCCGATTATCTGGCGGATGTTTTATCCTTTAACGGCGCGGTTGATAGTCACGCAATGCTCGGGTTTTTATCTTTTGCCTATACCTATCACTATCTCAATTGGTTTTCGAAGGCCGAGATTATCAAATGGCATCAAATTCCGCGCAGGCGTCTTGTCTTGATTGTTATGCTGTATGCGGCGTCCATTATTTTATACCTAATTGATTATAATTTAGGGTTTATTGCCTTGCTGTTTTTGAGCATCTTGCATGTTATCCTCGAATTTCCGCTCAATGCTGTGACGTTCAAATCCTTGTTCTTAAGCGCCTGTATGGCGTGCGGTAAAAAGCAAAGTCGTGCGTGAAAATTACACTTGCAAAACGGGTCGCATTCTCCTACTTTCCTCTCACTCTTAATGGTTTTAAGGGTCCTTAGCTCAGCTGGGAGAGCGCATCGCTGGCAGCGATGAGGTCAGCGGTTCGATCCCGCTAGGATCCACCAAACCGATCAATCGTGCTTTTATTAATGGATTTTACCGTGAGACAGGGTTTTGCTCTGGATCGAACCGAGTCTTTAAAAAGTATGACAAAGTCATACGGGTTTACGAATAATTTATTAGTTCGAATTACTAGGTCAAAAGTGGCATATGGGCGTAAGGCTATACCCCCTAACGTCACTACTCCACGGTGACAGATTTCGCTAAGTTCCTTGGCTGGTCTACATCCGTACCCTTTAACACTGCAACGTGATAGGCGAGGAGCTGCACTGGGATGGCGTATAAAATCGGCGCGACGAAGGGGTGGACTTCGCCCATGCCGACGCTCCATGTGGAGATATCGCGCAAGGCTTCCGCACCCGCCGCATCGGAGATCAGGAACACTTTCCCGCCCCGCGCCACGGTCTCTTGGATATTGCTCGCATTTTTCTCGAACAACGGGTCATTGCTGGGGGCAAGGGTAACAATGGGAACATTATCATCAATCAGGGCAATCGGCCCGTGCTTCATCTCGCCCGAGGCATAGCCCTCGGCGCAGATATAAGACACTTCTTTAAGCTTCAACGCACCCTCCATCGCAACAGGGAATAGCGCGCCGCGCCCCAAATATAAAACATACGAAACCTTCGCCACGGCGGCGGCGATGGCTTTGATCTGTTCATCATGGTTGAGAACCTGCGCGGCGGTGGCGGGAATATGGCGCAGTGCCTCTGCCATGTCCTTTTCCTGCGCCGCCGATATCGCGCCATTTTGTCGCCCAACCGCCAACACCATACAAGCCAGCGTGGTCATCTGGCATGTTGTTGCCTTGGTCGAGGCCACGGCAATTTCGGGTCCTGCGAGCGTATGAAGCACGAAATCGGATTCCCGCTCAATCGTGCTTTCAATGGCATTGACGATGGAAATAATGGTCTGCCCTTGTGATTTACAATAGCGCAGCGCCTCCAGCGTATCGAGCGTCTCCCCGCTTTGCGAAACAAAAAGCGCCACGCCCTTTTCCGGCATTGGCGGTTCGCGGTATCGGAACTCGGATGCGACATCGATTTCGCACGGAATGCGGGCAATTTGTTCGAACCAGTATTTCGCCACCATACACGCATAATAGGCCGTCCCGCACGCCACCAACGTAATGCGCGGCGCGGCATGAATCGCCGCTAAAATATCCGCCGGAATGGTGATATGTCCGGTCGATGGATGGACAAAGGAATTGAGCGTATCGCCAATTACCGCTGGCTGTTCGTAAATTTCCTTGAGCATGAAATGATCATATTCGCCTTTACCCGTACTCGCGCCGCTTTGCTCCGTAATGCGAATATCGCGCTCCAATGCCGCGCCGTTTGCATCATAAATCTCCGCACTCTCACGCGTAACAACCACGCGATCTCCGTCTTCAAGAAAGCAAATCTTGCGCGTCAACGGTGCAAGCGCATAAGAATCACTCGCCACAAACATCTCCCCCTCACCATAACCAAGGGCAAGCGGTGTGCCTTGGCGGCACCCGATCATGAGGTTTTCTTCACCCGCAAAAATCAAAACAATGGCAAATGCGCCCTCAAGCCGGTCGAACGTTTTATCCGCCGCCTCTTGCGGGCTTGAACCCTGCGCCAGATAATAATCGACCAAATGCGCAATGACTTCGGTATCCGTATCGGTTTCAAACACCGCGCCTTGTGCGACCATTTCGGCCTTAAGGCTCGCATAATTCTCGATAATCCCGTTATGCACCACGGCAACCTTGCTCGTCGCATGCGGATGCGCATTATCCTCACTCGGCCCGCCATGCGTTGCCCATCGTGTATGCCCAATCCCCGCCGTACCGGAAAGCGGCTCATCCGCCAATTTGTCCTTAAGGTTTTGCAGCTTCCCCTTCGCCCGCCGACGCTCAACACCCGCATCGGTAAGGGTCGCAATCCCCGCAGAGTCATACCCGCGATATTCAAGACGGCTAAGCCCCTCAATCAATCTGGGGGTGACATCATCTTCACTCAATATTCCAATAATTCCGCACATTCGTCTTTGCTCTTTTCTGGGCTCTTTTCATTCCTGCTGCGTTACGCGTCATTCACGAACGCAAATACACCATAATTATTTTGGGCGTATGCTCAACTCACATCATGTTGCACGATGTTACTTACTCATCCCGTCGGCGTGGGTCGGTGTTGCGCGGGGGAGGGGACGCTGCGCCGCCACCGCCACCCAATCCCGGTGCAGAAGGCCCTAAATTAAGCGCAGGCGCAGCCTTTGGCGAGGCTTCCATCCCCAACCGACGCGCAAGATGCGGCGCGAATTGCAAACTGCTCGGCACGGCATCGCCAAGGATACAGCCCATCATACTCTCATCCCCCAAATCCGCGCGGTTCACCGGCTGCCCCGCTACGCAAGATTTTACAAACCCCTCAAACGCCATGAGCGGATGAGGATGCTGCGGTGCGCGCGCCATATGTTCGGTGCGATACGGATCATCGGAAAACAGCAGCGGCACTTGATAGGCTTGGGAGATATTTCCCTCTTTAACTGCGCCAAAATGGATAGCCTGCAGCCCATCAAGCGCGGCTAAATACTCCGCCTCAACTGGAATATTATATTCGGTATAATCCATATCCGCATATTCCGCCGTCAGCATCCCGCTCTGCGTATCAAGCACAATGCCAATGGCCTTTTGCACCGGATTTTCCGACGCGATCAAGCCCGCCTCGCCATTTTCGGTAAAGAGTAAATCGATATTCATACACGCAATTCCCACTGGTTATTTTGCACTTTATCAAATAACCTCGAAACTGTCATGGATGGAACATAATTATGTGCGGCATAGCAGGATTTTTTGAAACGAAAGATGCGAGAGGGCGGGGCGATGCTCGTGCGATCGGGGGGGATATGCTTGCGGCTATCACCCATCGCGGCCCTGATGGGGGAGATATCTGGCAAGATCCTGATCTCGCGCTCCTGCTCGCCCATCGTCGCCTTTCTATCCTCGATATCTCGCCCGAGGGGGCGCAGCCAATGACCTCGCCCTCGGGGCGCTACGTCATGACCTATAATGGCGAGATTTATAACCATATCGAAATCCGTAAATCCCTCGATCATACATTTCGCGGGACAAGCGATACCGAAACCATCCTCGCCGCGATTGAGGCATGGGGCTTTGAAACCGCGCTTAACAAAATCAACGGCATGTTCGCCTTCGCTTTGTGGGATCGCGAGACACGTGCGCTCCATTTCGCCCGCGACCGGATGGGGAAAAAACCGCTCTATATCGGTTGGGCGGGGGATAGCCTCGTTTTCGGATCGGAATTAAAATCCCTCACCGCACATCCCGATTTCAAGCCGGAGATCAACAACGATGCCCTAACCCAAATGATCGCCCGTGGCTATATCACCCCGCCAAACAGCATTTATAACGGCATCGCCCACCTCCCCGCCGGACATTATATGAGCCTCCCGCTCGAAGCCTTAAGCGCCGGAGAAAGTCTATCCTCCCATTTCAAATCCTACTGGAACGCCGCCCATGTCATGGAGGACGCGCGTGATAATATCTTTACGGGCAGCGAGGATGAAGCGCTCGAGGCCTTTGATAAACTCCTCGGGCAATGCGTCTCTGAGCGCCTGATCTCCGACGTGCCCTTGGGTGCATTCTTATCGGGCGGTATCGATAGCTCTGCTGTCGTGGCCTTGATGCAAAAATTCTCGCCCACCCCCGTCAAAACCTACTCCATCGGGTTTAAAGAGGCCGGATTTAACGAAGCCGAATATGCCAAAAAGATCGCCGCGCATTTGGGCTGTGATCATCATGAAATGTATGTCGGCGCGCGCGATGCGCTGGATATCATCCCCAAACTCCCCGATATCTACGATGAACCTTTTGGTGATATATCCGCCATCCCGACATATTTGGTAAGCCATTTTGCCCGCCAAAGCGTCACCGTTGCGCTGTCCGGTGATGGTGGTGATGAAATGCTCGGCGGCTATGCGCGGCATGTCGAAGGACAACGCCTCTCCAAAATCCCGCCCGCCTTGCGCAAGATGATGGGCGCAGGGATCAAAACGCTCCCACCTGCCTTATGGGATAAACTGAACCCAAAGCACCCGCAATTCGGCCGTAGAATGCATAAGGCCGCCGCCATGCTCTCCCACGATTCTTGCGCCGCCATGTATGACCGGATTTTAAATACATGGGGTGATACGCCCGTAACGGACGGGGTGCTAGGCAGCGCCTTCATCGATCATCGCGGCCTGAGCTTTGCCGAGGATATGATGCTCTCCGACACGCTCGGCTACCTCCCCGCCGATATCCTGACCAAAGTTGATCGCGCGAGCATGGCGGTATCGTTAGAGGCTCGCGCCCCGCTCCTCGATCAACGTATCTATCAATTCGCATGGCGGCTTCCGCTGCGCATGAAAATCCGTAACGGGAAGGGGAAATATCTCCTGCGCGAATTATTAAATCGATACGTACCGGATCATTTATTCGAACGCCCCAAACAAGGTTTCACCATGCCCGTTGGCGACTGGCTGAACGGCGAACTTCGCGATTGGGCGGAAGATTTACTGGATGAAAAATCCTTGCAACATGGCCTATTGGATACAGGCACAATCCGCCAAACATGGCACGCCCACCTCAAAGGCAATGGAAACCATACACAGGCATTGTGGCATGTTTTAATGTTCCAGGCTTGGCATCGCCGCTGGATGGAAGGATAAATATGTGTGTTTCGTTGCTTGATTTTATGTTTTCAGTAGGCGCGAGTGACGACGAATATTGGGCATATTTTAGGATCGAGCAACGCGCTGAAAACATAAAAGGAAGTGACGAATGAAAATAGCAATTACGGGTGGTGCAGGCTTCATCGGCACACAACTCGCCAAGGATCTAAAATCCCAAGGGCATGAGGTAACCCTCATTGACCTCCAAAAATCCGAAACCTTCCCGGGCGATAGTATCATCGCGGATATCAGCGATGTTAACGCCATCACCGAAGCAACAAAAGGCATGGACGCCATCTACCACCTCGCCGCCGAACACCGCGACGACGTTAGCCCGATTAGCCGCTACACCGACATCAATGTCGAGGGCGGTAAAAACGTGATCAAGGCCGCCAAAGCCAACGGCATCAACCGCATCATCTTCTCCAGCACCGTCGCCGTCTACCCCCTCACCCCCGAAGATCCGTACCAAGGATCAAACGAATCCCATACCCCCGAACCCTTCAACCCCTACGGCGAATCCAAATGGGAGAGCGAGGACACCTTCCGCGAATGGGCGGAACAAGACAAAACCCGCAGCCTCACCATCATCCGCCTCGTTGCGACATTCGGCGTGGGAAATCGCGGCAATATCTATAACCTCATCAACCAAATCGCCAGCGGTAAATTCATCATGATCGGCAATGGCGCAAACCAAAAATCCATCGCCTATGTCGGCAATGTTGCCGCATTCTTCGCCCATGCGTTGGGTTTTGATAAAGGCATTCATCTTTATAATTACGCCGACAAACCGGATTTAAGCATGCATGATTTTGTCCTTAATTGCCGCGAAGCCTTGGGTAAAAGCGGGGTAGGGCTACGTCTTCCCTACGTCATCGGCCTTATCGGCGGCTACACCCTCGACATTATCGCCAAAATCACAGGCCGTAAATTCCCCATCTCCACCATCCGCGTTAAAAAATTCTGCGCCAATACAATCGTAAATGCCGATCGTGTTGAGGAAACAGGCTTCACCCGTAAATACACCCTCGCCGAAGGCCTAAAAGAAATGATCGAAGGCGAGTTTAAGGGCGAGGGTGACACATGAGTAAATCCCTCCTCTACGTCATTAACGACATGGATTGGTTTTGGTCGCATCGCCTGCCGCTCGCCATTGGTGCGCGGGATGATGGGTGGGGCGTTCATGTCTGTGCCATCGGCGCGGCGGCGGATGAGGGATTAAAAGCGACAGGCTTTAAAGGCATTGACCTACCCAAAGCAGGCGGCGGCTTAGGCGCGATACAGCTCCTAAAAATAATAATTACGCTACGTTCCGTAATTAAATCAAAAAAGCCTGACCTCATCCACGCCATCACCCTCAAATACGCCTTCATCACTGGCCTTGCCGCGCTCGGCACAAACACAAAAATCGTCCATACGCTGGCGGGCTTGGGGTATCTCTTTTGCGGCGAAGGGGCAAAGCCGCGCATCCTACGCGCCCTCATCGGCCCCTTCCTGAAACTCGCGCTAAAGGGGAAGAGCACGCAGCTTATCTTCCAAAACCCCGATGATATGCAAGTAATGCTCAAACGCGGTTTCGCCGACCCGAACCGTTCGCACCTAATCAAAGGTTCGGGCGTTGATTGCAAAGAATTTACCGTCTCGCCCGAACCCGAAAACAACCCGCCCTTAATCGTTATGCCCACGCGCCTTGTGCATGAAAAGGGCATCGCGGTGTTTATCGAGGCGGCTAAAATCCTTAAAGAGCGCGGCATCAAGGCGCGCTTTGAAATTGCCGGCGGCGAAGCCCTCACCAATCCGCGCGGTATCAAGGCGAACGAGATGAACGCTATGATTACGGCCTCGGGCAATGCGGTGACATGGCTTGGCAAAGTTTCCGACATGCCCGATCTTCTGCGCCGCGCCAACCTTATCGCCTACCCCTCCTATTACGGCGAAGGTATCCCCAAAGTCCTGCTTGAGGCCGCCGCCAGCGGCCGCGCCATCATCACCACCGACCATGCCGGATGCCGCGAGGCAGTGAATGACGGGCAAAACGGCCTCCTCATTCCGATCAAAGATGCAAGCGCCTGTGCCGCCGCTATCCAATCCCTCCTCACCGACCCAACCCGCCGCGCGGAAATGGGCAAAGCCAGCCGCACCCGCGCCGAAACCGAATTCGACGTCTCCATCATCGTTGAAAAAACATTGAATGTTTATAGCGTTTAAAACTGCTGCTCCACCGCAATCACATCCTGACCATTCACAAGCGTAATCGAAACATCATGCCCCTTCGGCGTCTCTAACGTTTCATGCAACGCAATGCGGATTTGTACGGTATTCTCATCCATCGCCTTAAATTCCGGCTCCGCCGTCAGGCCGATTTCATCATCCAGCACGGCAAACACATCCATATCCGCTGCAAAATCCTCCGCCCGCACGCTCAAAACAAGCGCATCTTTCCCAAGGATAATATTCTCGATGCCAAGCGCATCACTATTCCCCACATGCGGCAATTTATCCCGCGCACGTTCAAGCACCATCGCATGTGGCGAAGATTCTCCACCGCCCGCCGGAACGTGCAAGGAAGCCTCCACCATTTGCGGAATGCAAATATCCTTACAAATCATAATTTGCGCCGAGAGCCGCACATCCGCCGCCGCGCCCACCTCGATCAGTGTAATATCAAGCGGTAATATAAACCGCCCCGCATGTCCGAATGTAATAAACCCTTGCTCATTCTTGCGCGTTGGCGCGGGGAAATGTACCTGCACATCACCCACATTTTCCGACGCCCCCCAATCAAAGCGCGGCGGTAATCCGCTATCCCCCGACACCCGCCAATAAGTATGCCAGCCATCCGCCAACTCAACCTCCAACGCGGCGTGCAGCATATCCGTCTTGCCAATACTGCTCACATGGCTGAGCAAGCGAACCCGCATATGATCACTCACCGCCCACCCATCATTTCCCGCCACCGCAGGGAAAACAAAAATCATAAGAGCAAAGAGAGAGAGGAAAAAAGCTTTCATAACTATCATTTATGCGGTTTGATAGCCGTATGAGCAAGGAAAATCACAACCCCGCATCACCGTATTTAGCCGGAAAATTATTGCTGGCAATGCCGAGCTTGGGCGATCCGCGCTTTCACCATGCGGTGATTTTTATGTGCCAACATGATGAAAATGGCGCGGTCGGCCTTGTGATTAACCATGCCGTTCCGAACATGAATTTCGGCAATCTGATTGATCAGCTCGAATTTGATAAAGATATGGTCATCGACCCCAATGCCCTAAAAATCCCCCTTATGCATGGCGGGCCGGTTGATGGCGGGCGCGGCTTTATCCTACATGATGCATCCTATGCCATCAAAGATACGATTCTCGTGGATGATCATTTCGCCGTTACCTCAACCCTACCCATCCTCAAACAAATCGCGCAGGGGAAAGGGCCGGAGCGCCTCATCTTTGTCCTCGGCTATGCCGGATGGGAGGCAGGGCAATTGGATGCGGAGCTAAAACAAAATGCATGGCTCACCGCCGATGCGACCGCCGACATTCTTTTTGAAACCAAGGTGGATCACCAATGGAACAAGGCGCTCGCCCAACTCGGCATCAATCCCGCGATGCTGAGCGGTACAGCGGGCAGTGCCTAAGCCGCCAAACGCGCGGTAAGGGCATCATAGCCCTCTAACCCACCCAATGGCCCTAATGCGGCGAGGGTTGGTTTCGTGCTGAAGATATCTTTTGCAACGGTTTTAATCCGCGCCGCGCAAACCTCATCAACCTGCGCAATCACCGCATCGATATCAAACACCGCATCACGGAATAGCAAATGCCGCGCATGTTGATCGGCGCGGGTCATCATCGATTCTCGCCCCATGAGAAGGCTGGATTTAAGCTGCGCCTTGGCGCGCTCGACCTCTGCTTCACTAACATTTTGTGTGACTTTGCCAATCTCGTCACAAATCACGGGCATAATCTCCGGCAAGCTTTCTGCGCCTGTCCCCGCATAAATACCAAACTGCCCGCCATCTTGATGCGCGGCGTTAAAGGAGAAAATCGAATAAACCAACCCGCGCTTCTCCCGCACCTCTTGGAACAATCGCGAAGACATCCCCCCACCGAACAGGGTCGAGAGCGCTTGCGCTGTATAAAAATCGGGTGAAGTTCGCCCAACGCTTGGAAAGCCAAGGATGAAATGCGCTTGCTCCAGATCTTTATCCGTGCGGCGCTCTCCCCCCTTATAATCCGCGTTTCCCGCGCTTGCCTCTACATCATCGGGCAGGGCGTTAAAATGTGCCTCCACCAGCGCAACAAACGCATCATGATCCACATTTCCAGCGGCCGAGATCACGCTACGCTTTGGCGTATAATGCGTTTTCATGAAATCAAATAATGTCTCGCGCGGCATGCCTTCGATAATCGGCACAGTCCCCAAAATCGGCGCGCCAAAGGCTTGGTCGGGGTAGGCAGCCTCGTAATATTGATCGAAAATCAAATCATCGGGCGTGTCGTGGCACATGCCGATTTCCTGCAAAATCACCTGCCGCTCGCGCTCTACCTCTTCCATCGGAAGGGTTGAATTTTGATACATATCGGCAATCGTCTCCAACGCCAGCGGCATATGCTCATGCAGCAAATGAATATGATAGCTCGTAATTTCGCGGCTGGTATAGGCATTCATCGATCCGCCAACGCTCTCGATGCTCTCGGCAATCTCCATCGCGTTGCGCTTTGCTGTGCCCTTGAACATCATATGCTCGAGCATATGCGCTGTGCCGTTATTCTCCGCCCGCTCAAACTGCGCCCCCACACCTGCCCAAACGCCGAGCGCAACGCTATGCATGCTTGGCACATGATCGGTAATCACCCGCAGGCCATTGGAAAGAGTCGTTGTCTTGATATTTGTCATGATTGGGATATATCAGGTGTAGCAATAACAGAGCAAGGAAAATAGAGGCTTCACCTTATGATCAAAATCTACGGCATCAAAAACTGCGATACGATGAAGAAAGCTTTTAAGTGGTTGGAGGCGCAAGGCATCGCCTACGAATTCCACGATTATAAAAAACAGGGCGCAGATGCGGATGTCGTGCGCGCCGCGATTAAGGTTCATGGTTGGGAAACTGTTATAAACCGTCGCGGGACGACATGGCGCAATTTGCCCGATGATGTGAAGGAAAGCATGAACGCAGAGCGCGCAATAGAGGTCGCCCAACAAAACCCCTCTCTCATCAAACGCCCCCTATTGGTAAAGGATGATGAAATCATATTAGGCTTCAAACCCGAAATCTACAGCGCCCACCTATAAACCACTATTCCCACTCAATCGTCCCCGGGGGTTTGGAGGTGATGTCGTAGGTTACGCGGTTGATGCCCTGAACCTCGTTGATGATGCGGGTGGAGACGCGGCCGAGGAATTCATGCTCGAAGGGGTAGTAATCGGCGGTCATACCATCGGTGGAGGTCACCGCGCGTAGGGCGC